>USDK01000027.1 GCA_900553355.1 uncultured Lachnospiraceae bacterium | reverse complement strand
ATATTGGACTTCACATACAGAAAGAGAACATACAGAGTGTTGTGTGTTCTTTTTTCTTGTTCTGAAGCAGGAAAAGATAAGGCAGCGTTACTTTGATGTGGATTGACATTGTAAATAAGAGAAGTTATAATTTCTTGTATATGAATATGCTCTTGCATATACTACTATCGCCCTACATCATTTACATCATATTTTACATCATTTGCCCGCAAAGTGACTCAAAGTAGAGCAAAAATATGAAGTATGGGGGATAATTGGAATATGGAGAATTTAATAGTATTAACACCAGCTTGGTCGAGTATGAAAGAACCACAAAAAGGGTCCCCACCATGAAAACACAGGGCGCGGCGAAGAATGCTGCCAACAATGCGGCGCAGTCTGCAACTGCAGCAGTAGCTGAGACACTCGACCTTTCAAAAGTAAAGATCGAACCGTTGTTTGAGGATATGGTTGATTTTGACACCTTCAGCAAGTCCGATTTCCGTGCTGTTAAGGTGAAAGAGTGCGAGGCCGTACCGAAGAGCAAGAAGCTTCTGAAATTCGTGCTGGATGACGGCTCCGGAAAAGACCGTGTGATCTTAAGCGGAATCCACGAATATTACGAGCCGGAAGAGCTGGTTGGTAAGACATGTATTGCTATCACCAATCTGCCGCCACGGAAGATGATGGGCATCGATTCCGAAGGTATGCTGATCAGCGCGGTGTATGAGTATGACGGACATGAGGGGCTGAACCTTCTGATGGTGGATGACAGGATCCCGGCAGGAGCGAAGCTGTATTAAAACGATATTATTTTGAGACTGGACCTTGAGAGAGTTATTTCTTTCAGGGTCCTTTTTTAGTGTGGTATGAAAAAGAGGAGAATCCCTGTCCTGGCTCAGGTACAGGAAGCCTATGGCTTGTGCCAGGTCAATCTGGCGGTGTGTTTATGGTAGTACTGGGAAATATGCCTAAAACAAGGCTCTTATTTATGGCAGAGATGCCTATTGACAAATTTATAACATTGCTGTAAATTAATTATCAAGGATATAGACTGAAGTTCAAACTAAAGTACAAAATACTGAAGGACTTACAGGAGAAGAGCATGAAAAATATAACAAATATTCAAAAATTTTCCATCCATGATGGAGACGGGATCCGTACCACCGTTTTTTTTAAGGGATGTCCCTTAAAATGTGAGTGGTGTCATAATCCGGAGACCCAGAGATTTGAAAAAGAGATGCAGGTGGACAGAGAAAAGTGTACCGGATGTGGTACGTGCGCAGCAGTCTGTCCGAACGGCGCGGTTCATATGACAGAGGAGCATCAGCCTGTCTGGGATCCGAAAGCCTGCACCTTCTGCGGAAAATGTGAGAACTTCTGCCCGGCAGGGATCCGCGAGATCGTGGGGCAGGAATACACAGTGAAAGAATTAACAAAAGAACTTATGAAGGATCAGATGTTCTACGAAGAATCTGGCGGAGGGGTAACATTTTCCGGCGGAGAAGTCATGGCCATGGATATGGAGTTCGTCCTTGCCATGGCAAAGGAACTGAAGCGTCAGGATGTATCGCTGACCATCGATACCTGCGGCTATGTACCCTATGAGAGGTTCGAGCAGATCCTTCCTTATGTAGACACCTTCCTCTATGATGTGAAGGTAATGGATCCGGAACTCCATAAACAATATATAGGAACAGATAACCAACTGATCCTTGAAAATCTGGTACGGCTTGCACATGACGGTGCCAGGATTTACATCCGGATTCCTACGGTCAAGGAAGTCAATGGAAATGAACAGAACATGAAAGAAACCATCGCGTTTCTTCAGGAACATGATATTCATCCGGCTCAGATCAATCTGCTGCCCTACCACGACACGGGAAGCGGAAAGTACAGGAAGCTGGATATGGAATATAAAGGAACTGACTTGCATGCTCCAGACAAGGAGGAGATGAAAGCTCTTGCCAATCTTTTTATCCATGCAGGTTTTCAGAACACAAAAATAGGAGGTTAAAAAATGGCTGAATTACGCGGAATGAACGAAAGAATCAAAAAGCTCAGAGAGATCAGTGTCAACACACCTGTACATATCGATCTTGAGAGAGCAAAAATCGAGACAGATTTCTACAAAGAAAATGATGGGAAATACTCCATCCCGGTTATGAGAGCAATGACTCTGAAAGAGTATTTCTCCAAAAAGACACTCTACCTTGGCGATGGAGAACTGATCGTGGGAGAAAAAGGAAAAGATCCTCAGGCATCTCCGACATTCCCTGAGCTGTGCTGCCACAGCGAGGAAGACATGATCGTTATGAGCGAGCGTGAACTGGTGTCCTTTAAGACAACAGAAGAAGACCGCAAGCTGCAGAGAGAAGAGATCATTCCTTACTGGACGGGAAGAAGCATGAGAGAAAAGCTCCTCTCCAGAATGACACCGGAGTGGCATGACTGCTACGAAGCCGGTATGTTTACCGAGTTCATGGAGCAGAGAGGACCAGGACATACATGCGGCGGTGAACAGGTATTTACCACCGGATATATGGATTATAAAGAGAAAATCAAAAAGACGATGGATGAGCTGGATTATATCAACGATCCGGACGCTGTTGACAAGTGTGAAGAGCTCAAAGCGATGGATATCGCCTGCGACGCCGTGATCATCCTTGGAGAGCGTTATCACAAGCTTGCCCTTGAGATGGCAGAAAAAGAAGAAGATGCCGCGAGAAAGGCAGAACTTCTTCAGATTGCTGCAAACCTGGAGGTTGTTCCGGCGCACAAGCCGCAGACATACTGGCAGGCAATCCAGCTGTACTGGTTTACTCACCTTGCAGTTACAACAGAACTGAATCCGTGGGATGCATTCAGCCCGGGAAGACTGGATCAGCATCTGTATCCATATTATAAGAAAGACGTAGGAGACGGCATCCTTGACGACGAGAAGGCCCTTGAGCTTCTGGAGTGCCTGTGGGTAAAATTCTACAACCAGCCGGCTCCTGTAAAAGTAGGTATTACGCTGAAGGAAAGCGCAACCTATACAGACTTTGCAAACATCAATACCGGTGGAGTAACTCCGGACGGACGCAATGGTGTCAATGAAGTCAGCTACCTGATCCTGGACTGCATGGATGAGATGAAGCTGGTTCAGCCGAACTCAAATGTAACCATCAGCAAAAAGACACCTGCTAAATTCTTAAAGAGAGCCTGCGAGATCTCCAGAAAGGGATGGGGACAGCCTGCTTTCTATAACACAGAGGCTCAGATCATGGAGCTTGTCAATGCAGGAAAAGACCTGGAGGATGCAAGACGCGGCGGTTCTTCCGGATGTGTAGAGACCGGTGCATGGGGAAGTGAAGCATATATCCTGACCGGATATCTGAACATCCCGAAAGTATTCCAGCTGACTCTGTTTAACGGATTTGACGAGTACAGCGGAAAGCAGATCGGTCTGAAGCTGGGATATGCAAAAGACTTTAAGACATTTGACGAGCTGTGGGCTGCATTTAAGAAACAGCTTGAATATATCGTAGACGTTAAGATTCGTGGAAATAACGTAATTGAAAAGCTTTACGCAGAAGATATGCCGGCACCGTGCCTGTCTGTTGTGACAAACGACTGCATTTCCAAAGGAAAGGACTACAATGCGGGCGGAGCAAGATATAACACCAGCTATATCCAGGGCGTTGGTATCGGAACCGTTACAGACTGTGTTGCCGCTATCAAATATAACGTTTATGACAAGAAGAACTTCACCATGGAAGAACTGATCGAGGCTATGGAACATGACTATGAAGGATACGATGCAATCTACCGCATGGTTCATGACAAGAGCCCGAAATACGGCAATGATGATGATTATGCAGACAACATCATGCAGGACATCTTTGAGCTTTACAGAAGCACCATTACAGGACGTCCGAACATGAAGGGCGGAAAATACGGCGTAGATATGCTGCCGACTACCTGTCATGTATACTTCGGTGATGTAATCCTTGCAACACCGAACGGAAGAAAGGCTCACAAACCGGTATCCGAGGGTATTTCTCCAGAAAAATCTGCAGATACACATGGACCGACAGCTGTTATCAAGTCCTGCTCCAAGATGGATCATCTTGCAACAGCCGGAACACTTCTGAATCAGAAGTTTACACCGGATGTAGTAGCAGGTGAAGAAGGACTGAATAACATGGCAAGCCTGATCCGTTCCTACTTCTCCATGGACGGACATCATATCCAGTTCAATGTAGTTGACCGTCAGACTCTGATCAATGCTCAGAAACATCCGGAAGACTACAAAGATCTGATCGTTCGTGTAGCCGGATACAGCGACTTCTTCCGTAATCTGGATAAGCCGCTCCAGGATGAGATCATCAACCGTACAGAGCAGTCTTTTAACTAAGAAATTATATGCAAATCATGCAAGACCGGGACAGTGTAATGTCCCGGTCTTGTTTTGTCAGCAGTTCCGTGGTAAGGTAAGTAGAAATGAAATGATAAAATGTCAGGGAGTGTTTATGATCAGGAAATGGGTTGGAGGCCTGCTGTTTTTGTGTCTGTTCTGCATTGTGGGATGTGCTGACGGAAAGACTGAAAAAAAGCCGGCTGCGGAGTATGGGAAAGCCATGTCGGAAGAAAAATATGAGACTGCATATATAGAAATGACACAAGAAGAAAAGAAGAAGGCAGGGGAACGGATCACCGAAGTGATGGAGGCCTGCCGGGGAATCTATGAGTCGGCAGAAAAAGGAAGTGCCGATGATGTTTCTTTGAAAGAGGATGTGGTGCACCAGATGGTGGAAGCCGCTGCTTCGGAAGGAAGGGCGGTCACTTGTGGAAACTATGATTATAATCTGCAGAATTACAAGGACGTAGACCTGGCGCTTAAGGAAGCCGGGCAGGGAGAGAAGGCATCTGCGGAGTATTATAAGATTACGGCCAGCGGTACCTTCCAGTATTATGGATTGGAGGCAGAGGGAAAAGAGTTGATCGTGACTTATGTCAGCGCGGTTTTTCAGGAGGATATGAGAACCGAGATCCGGCAGATGGAAAAATTTCAGGTATATGACTGGGAATATACAGACAAAGGCTGGCTGATCTGGGAGAAAGCGTTGTCGAAGAATCAGGAGATGGATATGCACAGTTTCTGCCGTATCCTTCCGTTGGATGAAGAGTGCCGCAAGATGGGGAATCAGTACGTCCTGCCGGTCAGCTATTTCTGTAATAACCTGTTTCTGGCGGACTGGGATCAGACCAGTATGGATCACATAGAATTTAATGACCTGTACGAATATCTGTATGCCATGAAGTATGGGGAAAAGCTGGATGAGGCTTCTTACCAGGAAGGGATTCCAAAAGGAGAGTTTGAAGGAGTGATCAGGACATACTTTGATATATCTGTAGAAGAGCTGGAACGGATTGCCGGATATGATGCCGGAACAGGAAGCTATCCATGGGAAGCGGTCGGCCCCTGGAACCGGGTGCAGCAGATTCAGCCATTTCCGGAGGTAGTAAAGTGTACTGACCATGGAGATGGAACAGTTACCCTGGAGGTGGAGGCCATCCTGGTGGAAGAAGGCCTGGACTGTGCTTTCCGGCATGAGGTGACAATGAAAAAGACGGATCAGGGATGGATGTATCTTGGAAACCGGGTGGACCGGGAGAATGCGATAAATATTCCGGCATATCGTCCCAGGAGTGAATACTAGAATCAAAGAAAGGAGAGATATTTTGGGAGAGATACAGAATCTGCTGCTTGACTTTTCACATACTTATCCAGAGGGGATCGAAGCACAGGCAGAAGGATTAAAAAGAATCGATATGAGCGACATTGAAGGGACAGATATGTACTGTTCTTTGGAGGCGGAAGAAGAGATCCGGAAGCGTCTGCATCCTTATGGGGCAGAAGGCGTACATTTCCTTGACAACGGAAATTATCATTATGTGACCAGGTTTTTTATAGAAAAGATCCGGGTCCCGTTTGCTCTGGTGCTGTTTGATCATCACAGCGATATGCAGCAGCCGATGATCCATGAGCTGACAGGATGCGGAAGCTGGGCGGGAGAGATCCTGTGGAAAAACCAGTATCTGAAACAGCTGATACTGATCGGGCCGGATCCGGAAACGATTGGTGAGATTCCGGAAGAGATGAGGAAAAAACTGGTCTGTATCAGTATGCAGGAGATAGAGAATGTTTCGGCGGAAAAGGAAATAAAGAAGATTAATATGGATCTTCCGGCCTATCTTTCCATCGATAAAGATGTGCTGGAACGTTATTATGCCAGGACCAACTGGAATCAGGGCAATATGTCGATGGAGACGTTAAGAAAACTTATCTCAGAAGTGTTTATACATCAGGCTGTGATCGGCGCTGATATCTGTGGGGAGTGCAGCCTTCAGGAGCCGTTTGAGGATTTTCTGCAGGATTCGAAGATCAATCATATGACGAACAAGATTCTGTATCGGTTTATCTCTGCAAAGATTGAGTTCGAAGAGTATTTTCCGGTCATGAGGAAACTGTCTCTGGAACAGCAGAAAAAGATCAAAGAGTCTGTGGTGGAAAAAACAGTAAAGAAGGGAACCGTCGTGTATGGCGAAGCCTCAGAGTGTACCGGACTTCTGGTGGTCTATTCCGGAATGTTAAGGGCATACAGCCTTTCTGAGGAAGGACGGGAAATTACACTTTACCGTCTGTTTGAGAGAGATGTATGTTTGTTTTCGGCGTCCTGTATGCTGTCCGGTATCCAGTTTGAGATTACCATTGAGGCGGAAAAGGACACAAAGCTCTGGATGATCCCGGCAAAAATCTGGAGAGAGTTGATGGAAGAGTCGGCAGTACTTGCCAATTACACCAACGAGCTTATGGCAGACCGGTTTACGAATGTGATGTGGCTGATCGAGCAGATTATGTGGAAAAGTTTTGATAAACGTCTGGCAGAGTTTCTGTTAGAAGAGATACAGGTGGAAGGAACAAAAACCTTGAAGCTGACGCATGAGGTGATTGGAAATCATCTGGGTACGGCCAGAGAGGTCGTGACAAGAATGCTGTGTTACTTTCAGCAGGAAGGATGGGTGAAACTGTCCAGAGGAACCGTGGAGGTGGCGGACCCGAAAGGGCTGGAAGGTGTAGTAGATTTCAAAAAATCATAAAAAACAGAAGCACAGTCTGGAGGGAAAGACTGTGCTTCTTGCCGTTTTTAAATCATTTCCAGTATTTGTTCCTTTGGTTTTGCTCCGGTAGACCGGCTGACCACTTCGCCGTTTTTAAATACGGCCAGTGTGGGAATGCTCAGAACGTGGAACTGCATAGCCAGATCTTTTTGCTCGTCGACATTGATCTTGCAGACTTTGATGTCACTGCGTTCTTTTGCAATTTCATCTACCAGAGGAAGAACCATCTGGCAGGGACCGCACCAGCTGGCCCAGAAATCAACTAAAACGGGTTTTTCAGAGTTTAATACTTCCTGTTCGAAATTATCTTTATTAATATTGATAGCTGACATATAATTGTCCTCCTTTATCTGAATTGTTTTTGTTGAGCTAAAGATACCAGAATCCAGATTGTTTTTCTGTGACTAAGTCACTATAATAAAAAGAAAATGGGGAAATGACAGTATGAAAAAGTTGACGTTTAAGGAAACAATGTTTGTAGCGAGTATGCTGTTTGGCATGTTTTTCGGAGCGGGAAATCTGATTTTCCCGGTATCCATGGGACAGATGTCCGGCAGTCATATGTGGCAGGCGGCAGCAGGATTTCTGGTTACAGGAGTGGGGCTGCCGCTTCTCAGCGTGGCAGCGCTTGGGATCAGTCGTGAGACAGGGCTTCAGGGCCTGAGCAGCAGGGTGGGGAAAAGATATGGTATCTTTTTTACCTGTGCACTGTATCTGACTATTGGGCCTTTTTTTGCAACGCCGCGGTGCGCCTCGGTTTCTTTTACCGTGGGGATTGAGAGGATGTTGTCAGAAGAAACGGCCGCCGGGGCAGGGCATTTCTGGTGGCAGGCAGGCTTTTCGCTGGTGTTCTTTGCCGTAGTACTTTTCTTTTCGCTGAGGCCGGGAGAGATCATGACCTGGATCGGGAAAGTGCTGAACCCTTTGTTTCTGGTGATGCTGGGAATCCTGGTCATCCGTGCGCTGACGGCCCCTATGGGCAGCCCTGCGCAGATAGAACCCCAGGGAGCTTATGAGTCAGGAGCCTTTTTTACCGGGCTCCTGGAAGGGTATAATACGATGGATGCGCTGGCAGGGCTGGCCTTCGGCATCGTGGTGATCGATGTGATCCGCAGGCTGGGAGTAGGTGAACCGGGACAGATTGCGAAAGGGACTGTCAAAGCGGGGGTATTCAGTTCCGTACTTATGGCCCTGATCTATATCCTGGTGACGCTGGTCGGCGCCCAGAGCCGGGGAATCTTTGAGGCGGCTCCAAACGGGGGAGAGGCGCTGGCTCAGATTGCGGACCATTATTTTGGAAAGGCAGGTATGTTGATTCTTGCTGTTCTGGTGACTGTCGCCTGCCTGAAGACGGCCATCGGACTGACCACCAGCTGCAGCGCTGCCTTTCAGGAAATGTTTCCCCATGGACCGAAATATCAGATCTGGGTGGCCGGATTTGTCGGGCTGTCTTTCCTGACAGCCAATCTTGGACTGGACGCCATCGTTGCCTATGCCGTGCCGGTGCTGATGTTTTTGTATCCGCTGGCCATTGTGCTGGTAATTCTGACTTTATGCGGAAAATGGTTTGACAATGACAAAACTGTGCTCAGGTGGACCATTGCTTTTACCGGAGCAGCGGCATTGGTGGACTTCTTCCGGACACTGCCGGAAGGGACGAGAGAATTCCTGCACATCAGCGGCCTGACAGAGGCGGCAGAAGCCTGGATTCCGTTGTCAGAGCAAGGGCTTGGCTGGGTGATACCGGCAGGAATCGGGCTGGTGATCGGACTGCTGATTCGATGCAAGAGGAATCTATAGAAGTAAACTATAGATAAAAGACTTTATGGAAAATATCGATTGGACAAAAAGGCGCTTTCTTTATAAACTTAAAGAAGCGCTTTTCGACAAGTTTTTGACAAATGATGAGAGGTGTGAAAGGTTATTATGAGTAGTGTAGTATATAAAGACAGAAAAAATACAAATTCGACAAAGTGGGACGACTGTAAGGAAAAATTTGGGAAAGAAGATCTGCTTCCTCTGTGGGTTGCGGACATGGATTTTGAGGTCCCGGAATGTGTCAGACATGCATTAAGAGAATATGTGGAATTTGGTGTGTTTGGATATTATAAACCAGCTGCAGAATATGAAGAGGCATTTATCAGATGGGAAAAGACCTGGCATGACTATGAAGTAAAAAGGGAATGGATCCGTTTTTCTCCGGGAGTTGTTCCTGCGATCAACTGGATCATTCAGATTCTGACTAAGGAGCAGGATGGTGTCATCATCATGCCGCCGGTATATTATCCATTCAAGGATGCACTGGTCAATAATCACCGGAAGGTAGTGGAAAGCCCTTTAAAGCGTACGGAGCAGGGCTATGTAATGGATTATGAGGATTTTGAGCAAAAGATTGTGGACGAAGATGTCAAGTTGTTTGTACTTTGTTCTCCTCACAATCCAGTAGGAAGAGTCTGGAAGGCAGAGGAGTTGAGACGGGTTCTGGATATCTGCCGGAAACATCATGTCTACGTGATCGCGGATGAAATCCATCAGGATCTGATCATGAAAGGACATCGGCATGTAGTAGCGGCATCTGTCGGAGAATATGACGATATGTTGATTACGCTTACCGCGGCGACCAAAACCTTTAACCTGGCGGCCTGCCAGAATTCGATCCTGATCATTCCCGATGAGAAGCTAAGAGACAAATACGACGACTATCTGAACCGGCTGCGGATCAAAGGCGGGAATGCATTTGGGTACATTGCCGTACAGAGTGCCTACGAAAAGGGACGTGAGTGGCTGGAAGAAGTGCTGGAGATCATCGAAGGGAACTATCACTATCTGAGAGAGACCTTGGAAAAGGCTTTGCCGGAAGTATGGATTTCGGATCTGGAAGGAACTTATCTGATGTGGATAGACCTGGGTGCCTATGTGCGGCCGGAAGATATGGAGTCGGTGATCTGTGAGCAGTGCGGTCTTGGGGTGGACTACGGCGCATGGTTCGGAAGCGGAGAGAATGAGAGCTTCATCCGTGTCAATCTGGCAACATGCCGGGAAAATATTGAACAGGCTGCCGGGAAAATTATCGGGGTGTTGAAAAAATAGAAGGTAGATACAAAGATGGAAAATATAAAAATCAGCAATTTATCGTTTGCCTATGAAGAGGGAGGCAGGCTGATCCTGAAGGATATCAATACGGAAGTCCGGGCAGGGGAATTTGTCTGCATCCTGGGACAGTCCGGCTGTGGGAAGAGTACGCTTCTGCGACTGCTGGCAGGGTTGGAAAAGCCGACGAGTGGAGACATCAGAATCGGGGAAGAAAAGATAGAGGGCGCCAGCCTGGACCGCGGAGTCGTGTTTCAGGATTACGGACTTTTTCCCTGGATGACAGCAGGAGAAAATATCATGCTGGCTCTGAAACAGCGGTTTCCGGGGCGTGCAAAACAGGAACTAAAAGAAATAGCTGTGGATATGTTAAAGGAAGTGGGACTTGATGAAGCTGTGTATAAGATGCTTCCCAAGGAGCTGTCCGGAGGTATGAAGCAGCGATGTGCAATTGCGCAGGCATTCAGCATGAATCCGCCCATTCTGCTTATGGATGAGCCGTTCGGCGCGCTGGACGCAGTGACCCGGGCAAGGCTTCAGGATCTGATCTTAAAGTTATGGGCCCAGGATAATCCGAAGAAGACTGTATTTTTTGTGACGCATGATGTAGATGAGGCTATGCTGCTGGCAAATCGTATCCTGGTGCTTGGACAGTCGCCCAGCAATATTATTTATGAGTGCGTGATTCCGGAAGAGGAAAGACCTACCAGAGATAATCAGTTTGAAAATGTGGAACTGCTGAAGATGAGGACAGAACTGATCCGTCAGATTAACAAAGATGTGGCGAAACACATTGATTAGGGTAGTAATCGGGGGAAACCCATTCTACATATAGAATATAAGTGCAGAAAGGAAAAAAAGGTATGAAAAGGAGAATTTTTGCGGTCCTGCTGGCAGCAGCAATGACATTTAGTCTTGCGGCATGCGGAGGATCAACAAAAGACGGCGCAGAAGGGGAATCTGCAAAAGCTGAGGACGGAGCTCCGGAACAGGAAGTCGTAAAGTGGAACTGTGGAACCAGCGGAAATGTACTTCTGACAATTGCAGAGGATAAAGGATATCTGGAAGATGAAGGAATTTCTGTTGAATTGGTAGAAGCAACTGCAAATGCTGATGCTATGACGCTTCTGGCTACTGGAAAAGTAGATGTGGTATCCAATGCCGGAACCAGTAATCCGCTTCAGCAGATCGCATCAGGCGTAGATCTTACGATCTTCGGCGGACATATGGTAGAGGGCTGTATGCCGGTAGTGGCAAAAGCCGGAGCAGAGTGGAACGGTATCGAATCCTTCATCGGTAAGAAGGTTGCGGTAAACCCAAGTTATTTTGCATTTACAGGTGCAGTTATGGATCTTGGCTATGATGATCCGCTGAGCGTAGTAGACTGGGAAGTATATTCTGACTACAATGATGCCCTGGCAGCAGTGGTGCGCGGAGATGTGGCATATGCACTGATGGGAACAGGACAGAATCTTGCAGTACAGCAGATGGCTGCAAATGGAGAGATTGACATTGTAAGTTATCAGAGCGAGATCATGGAAAATTATTCCTGCTGCCGTATGGAAGCACAGACAGACTGGGTAAATGAGAATCCAAATACAGTGAAGGCTATCATCAGAGCCCTGCTTCGTGCGCAGTCCTATTATGAGAATAACAGGGAAGAGGCTGTGACACTTCTGGCAAAAGACATCGATGCAACTGAGGAATATGTGGCGGCTTATATGCTGGATGACGAACACTATTTTGTAAGCGTAGACCCGCTGAAAAATTCCGTAGAGCGTGCATGGAATATTCTGGATAAGACAGGATTCCTGGATGAAAATGCAAAAGACATCAACATTGATGATCATATTAATACAGAACTGTATGAAGAGGCTCTGACAGAAGCTACTGAAAAATATGGGGATGAAGATCCTGAATTTTACGAAGAAATGCGTACGTTCTTTGAAGAGAATGATATGTAGGATTTAGTTAAGGAGAGGGATGCATGAACAGGATAATTAAATTTATAAAAAAATACTGGATCACGTTCTGCATATTTTTAGGATTGGTGCTGCTGTATGTGGTCGCAACAGAAAATGAATGGGTGAATCCTTATCTCTTCCCGTCTACTGAAGCGATCAAGGAGGCATTTATCTCCAGCCGCGGCATGATGTTTGGAAATATGGTGGCATCCTTTAAATTACTGATACCATCAATCATTGTTTCACTGATCGTTGCTTTGCTGCTGGGAACACTGATGGGGATGAATAAAAGGATCCGGGAGGTTCTTCATCCGGTTATTTATGCATTCAGCGTGATACCGTCCATCCTGCTGTCACCATTTGTACTGCTGATGGCGCCGAGCCTGTTTTCAGCATCTGTATTTCTGATCGTATATAATATCGTGTGGGCCACACTGTTTGCCACGATCACTGGTATCATGACGATCGACAAGCGGTATCTGGACAAGGCGGCTACGCTGGAACTCACCGGATTTAAGCGGATGACGAAGGTAATTCTTCCTGCGGCAAGTCCATCTATTCTGGCAGGCTTTGTCAATTCACTGCGAAGCTCCTTCGTAATGCTGGTGTTTGCAGAGATGTACGGAGCCGGAGAAGGGATGGGATATTTCGTTAAGAAATACGCGGAGCTGGGAATCTTCGCCAATACCTGGGTCGGGTTTGTATTTATGGTGATCGTACTGGTGATCGTCATGCAGATATTTGAGGTGTTGAAAAGGCATATGCTCAAGTGGACAATTGATTAGAAGAAATAGAAAATAAAGAACCTCTGTCGGTTCTCTGGAAAAGTAATTCCGGGGACGGACAGAGGTTCTGCATTTTTATCTGGAAGTATCTGATTCTTCTCTACATATTCATATTTTCCAGCTCTCTACGAAATGCCGCATTCTTATAGTTTCCAATTATGATCATGATCACAGCAACTATGATAACCAAAGCCTTCCTCCATGTATCCGGTGAATACAGACAGCCGATCAGAAGGCCGGTTCCGGCGCCGGTCAGGAAATCGATGAGTTTCTTTTCTCGATGGAATTTTCCCAAAGACCGTTCTTTATCGATTCGGCGGATCATTTGCTGATCACTTCCAAGAAGCTGATCCAGTGAAATATTGAATTGATTGCTGATATCAACTAAAACCTGTAAATCGGGATAATTTTTCCCGGTTTCCCAGTTGGAAACTGTCTGCCGGGTGACGTGGAACAGAGCTCCAAAATCTTCTTGTGTGAGGCCCTGGCCTTTTCGTATTTCTGTGATGGAATTTCCAATATTCATATTCTTCATCCTTCCTGCAGCAAGCTGCCTTATGTTCTTGCTCTTATTATCAGGGGAGGGGAGGAAAAAGTAAAGCAAGGAATGCTTGACAGCCTGTTTTCATCATCTCCGCAACGGATTGCGGTTCCTCCAGGGCATTCTCCGGCCGGTGGGGATAGATTGTATTTTTGCAATCATCCTGTATAATGGAAGTATGCGGAGAAAGATAATATAAAGGCAGGTCATTCTATGAATAAGAAAAAACTAAAAATGATGCCGGGTGGCAGGAAAAAGAGATAATTCGTACAAAATTTCCAACAATGGAAAAAGCGGATGTAATTGGGTGGTTTGATGATGAAACGCTCGTATCACAAGTAGCTTTCCTATGAAATCAAAGACTACCAGCTCCCTAAAAACCGACAGGTGCCTGGAACTGTCTGGCGAGTAGAAGCAGACAGCGAAGAAATTAGATTTTTCCGCCTTTATAGCGTAATATCCGTTCAAGCCGGATGAAATTGAACGTGAGTGGTTGTTTTCAATGACTGATCCAATCATGGAATGTAATCAAGGAAACTTTTTATTGCGAATATCAAAAGAGGGGAAGGGGAAAGCGGTCAAAACAACGGAGCAATGCTCAGATAAAATTAGGATTCAGACCATGACTACTATGCTAATGGGATATAAAAGGCCGGATTATCTTTCCAAAATTGGAAGGATACAGGCAGACGAGGCAATTATTGATATGCTGGAAGATGCAATTGAGCAGCAGACGCCATATATCTCGGACTATTTTTAGCAAAGCCGGGTGTAAACCCTGCGCTCTTCCCCTTCCTTGTTCCGGCTAAACGGAATCTGGCTTTCGTTTCCTGTAGGGCAGTCTTTACTTGAAATCTGCCACAAGGGACTGCCTGCCGCTTTTGCCCTGATCCGTTTTCATTACCGTAAGCCGTAAAAACGCCCATATCCTCGAAGCCATTTTTTTGATATTGACGATACCATATTTGATTTCAGACAGTGTGCGTACAACACTTTCGGGGATGCTTGTGCTGCTGTCCAGATATTGCCGGCGGGGCGAGGAGCGGACGGAAAACCTGCTGGCTGAAAAGAACAAAGAAAGCGAATCCACCCGATTTGATCCCCGACTATGAGCTCGGAGGATTGACGAAACTTTTGACTTTACTGATAAAAAAAGAATGAGGAGGAAACATATGGAAATCCGTACTGCATATGAAGAAGATTTTCCAGAACTGCTGTCTTTCTATAACAGGATGTGTGCTGTGTTGGGAGAACAGGATTTTCTGCCTGAGGGAGACAAAGGCGGCTTCCCGTCAGAAGAAATGATACAGGAGGCTATCGCAGCGAAAGCACAGTTTGTCGGGATAGAAGATGGCAAAATCATCGCCGCTTATATCATCGACCACAACTGTGATCCGGCATATCATTCTGTCCGGTGGCAGATAAACGCAAAAACAGAAGAAGTTATGGTGCTGCACGCGCTGCGCGTCCTTCCTGAATATAGCAGGCGCGGGTATTCCAAACAGTTAGTCAGGCATGCCGTCCGGATTTCCAGAGAAATGGGGCAGAAGGCAATCCGCCTTGACTGCATTGAAGGCAATGACATTCCACAGAAAATGTATCAGTCTCTTGGCTTTCAATATATTGATTCTGTCAGGATCACTTATCCTGATATCGGTGTTCCTAAAAAATTTCTTCTCTATGAGATGTTGCTGTAAATCTATGCTTTTTTATTTCGAGGAGGTTTTACAATGGAAATTAAAATACTCGGCTATGACTTTTCTGTCTGCAAGGTCTCGGACTATTCAGGTGTGGATCTGGAGAGCGAATTCTGCTTTCTTGGAAAAACCGATGAAGAACGGTCGCTGGTATGCCTGACCAAAGATGTCCCGGAAAATACGTTAGAATGTGACAGGGGATGGAAGGCATTTCGCATTCAGGGCGTACTGGATTTTTCCTTGATCGGGATACTGGCCGGAATCGCCGCTCTGATGGCGGAGAACGGCATCGGGATTTTTGCGGTCTCCACATATAATACGGATTATGTCCTGACGAAGCAGGAAAATTTTGAAAAAGCGGTTCATGCTCTGAAAAACGCAGGTTACGTTGTGTACTGATCTTAGGTATTCCCGTCTGAAACCCTGACTTTGTCTGATACGACGCCAGCCATTTGTTCATAGGTTCATCCTATGTTATAGAATAGAATATCGATATTACCTAGATCAACGCATTCACGCCGAGCCGGACAAGTCCTGCCACGGGATCTCCTATACCAAAACCTATGGAAACAAAGCCTATATTGTGAAAGTACGGATGCAGCTCATGCGGGATTTTGATGTATATCCGGCCGCCCATTCCGCCTTTCTCTTAAATCTCGGCCTGGAGAGTGACAGGAACTATGCGCTTGCCCGGAAATATCTGAAAGGGTGCAGTGGGGTCATTTTGTTCGTGCTCAAAGGTGGGAATATCCCGAATGTATCCGCAGGCACATAACTGGCTCTTGGATAATACGTTTCGCTTCCCAGCACAACGGAATATCCGTATCCTACTTCCTTTGCAGTTTTATGGCTCGCCTTTATCAAAGCTGTTCCAATCCCCTTTCTTTGATATTCAGGTAAAAAGGAATGCTTGACAGTCAGTTTTCCTCAGGTTTGTATTGGTCGGCCAGCCGTCTGACCTCTTTTTTCATCATGTCTACAACGGACTCAGGACCGGTAATCCGCACTTCTTCGCCCAGGCTTACGATCCAGCCAAAGAACTGAGGGCTGACGGCCACATTGACATGGGCGGTAAACGTAGAGCCATCCCTGGGGATCAGCGTAATGTCCTTCCCAAAACGGTCGATCAGGATTCCGGCCATCCGGTTTGCGGCTTCCAGGGAGACCTGGATTTTTTCCCCGCCGAACATGCCAAAAAGCTGCCGGGAATACTGTGACAGGTCGAAGCCCTTCATCTTTTCTTTCCCATCTCTTTTCTCTCCATCGGGAGTAATCTTTAACATCTTATCAACGCGGTAATGGCGGATTTCTTCTGAGGCTCCGTCATAGCCGATCATATAATAATTCTCATTGTCCCATACCAGAGCCCAGGGGCTGACATGATACCATGCTCCGTCGTGGCGCAGAACCATTTCTTTTTTTACATTCCACTGAAAATATTGAAACTGGATCCGTGCATCGCTGTTGATGGCATTATGGATCTTATCAACATTATAATAGATGCTTTCATTCATCGTCTTGACCCGGCCGGAGATCAGAACCTGACGGTGAAGCTGCCTGGCTTCATATCTGCTGACCAGATGTTCCAGTTTTTTAATCAGAGACTGGGACTTACGTTCGGTGATAAATCTTGCGGACTGGACAGAATCTACCAGAAGCTTTAGCTCTGCCAGTTCAAATTCCCGGCCGGCAATGTGGTAGAAGCAGTCGTTGCCCGTGCGTTCAGTGATGATATCGAAGCCGAAGGCACGCAGCTCTTCAAAATCACTGTACAGGGTTTTGCGGTCCGCGCTGATTCCATAATGATTCAATTTGTCGATAAGCTCATGTCGGGTCAGTCCATGCTGATCGTCGGTCTCTTCAAGAAATATTTTCACCAGATATAAGAGCTTCAATTTTTGATTTTTTCCTTTCGCCATATCTATACCTGCCTTTTATCTTGTTAAGCCCATCATAGCAGAAAAAAATTGTTATGGGAAGAGTGGAAGGGAAGTCTTTTGGACAGACTTAGGACTAAACTATAAGTATGGAAACAAAAAACATGAAAAAAGAAAGAAGGTTTTAGGATGAAAGGTTATTTTGTAAGCGATGGATATATGGGATGTGTAGATGGAACTTATATTTTATTTGCAAGTGAAGCGGATTATCTGGAGTATATCAGAGATTGAAATACCCGAAAACGGATAAAACGGTTGATGTAATCCGAAAACGGTTGACAAGCATGAAAAAGGGGGTTATGATAATCAAAAGAAAAGGAAGAGGGGATATGGATGCTGTACGAAGAACTAAATGAGAGAAAAAAAGAATTAGGCATGACGACAGAGCAGCTTTCCCAGCTGTCAGGGGTACCGGTAGGAACGATCAACAAGATTTTAAGCGGAGAGACCAGGTCTCCCCGTTATGCGACCTGGCAGGCGCTTGAAAGGGTTCTGTATGGAGAAGAAGGATTCTGGGACACAGCTTATGGAAATCCTTCGGACATGGTCCGGGAAACGGTAGCTCCTTATCTTACAAAAAGACAGGGCGAATATACGGTGGAGGATTACCGGAAGCTGCCGGAGGATGTGCGAGCAGAGCTGATCGACGGAGAACTGATATTTCTGGAGGCGCCTACCTTTACGCACCAGGAGCTGGTCATGGAAATTTTGCTTGATTTTGGTGTTTATATCCGTAAAAATAAGGGGCCCTGCCGGGTACTGCCTTCGCCTCTGGATGTACAGCTTGACTGCGACAACCGGACCATGGTGCAGCCGGATATCGCGCTGATCTGCCGAAATGAAAGGATCACAAGAAAAGGGATCTATGGGGCGCCGGATTTCTGCATCGAGATCGTGTCGGATTCCAGCCGGAAACGGGATTACGGGATCAAGATGCAGAAATATATGAACGCCGGCGTACGGGAGTACTGGATCGTAGACCGGAAACGGGAAAAGATCGTCTGTTACTGGTTTGAGGGCGAGGATGCGCCGGAGATTACCATGTATTCCTTCAGAGACAGGGTACCGGTCAGGATTTATGACGGCAGTCTCGAAGTGGATTTTCCAGGGATCCTGGAGCGGCTGTGGAAGGAAGATCAGTCAGCCGAAGGCATCTGATAGTAATGAGCGTAGATGCCGCCAAACTGTAAGAGCTCTTCGTGGGTGCCGCGCTCGGCAATACCGTTGTCGGCTACTACCAGGATTTCGTCTGCGTTCTGGATCGTAGAGAGCCGGTGGGCAATGGTGATGGTGGTCCGATTATGGGACAGGGAATCCAGGCTTTTCTGGATCCAGCGTTCACTCTCGTTGTCCAGGGCGCTGGTGGCCTCATCCAGGATCAGGATAGGCGGATTCTTCAGGAAGACTCTGGCAATGGAGATCCGCTGCTTCTGTCCTCCGGAAAGTCTGGTGCCGCGCTCGCCGACGAGGCTGTCGTAGCCATCGGGAAGGCTCATAATAAAGTCGTGGATATTCGCCTTTTTGGCTGCATCGATGATCTCATCCATGGAAGCGCCGGGCTTGCCATATTCGATATTGTCCCGGATGGTTCCATTAAACAGATATACGTCCTGCTGTACGATGCCGATCTGTCTGCGGAGAGAAGAAAGAGTCAGCTTCCGGACGTCTTTGCCGTCGATCCGTACCTGCCCGCCGGTCACATCATAAAACCGGGGAAGCAGATTGCAGATGGTAGTCTTTCCGGATCCGGAAGGGCCGACCAGGGCAACCGAGCGGCCGGCAGCAATCTCGAAGGATACATTTTCCAGTACCGGGGCGTCGTCGTCCGGATAGTGGAAGGATACATTCTCAAAGGATACATTTCCCTGGATATCGGTGAGAGGCTGGGCATCCGGGGTGTCCTTGATATCTGTCTCAGTCTCCATGACATCCAGATAACGACGGAAGCCGGAGAGTCCTTTCTGCATCATTTCCATCAGCTCCACCAGGATCTGGATAGGACTGATGAAGATACCGATGTAAAGGGCGTACATGGACAGATCCACCACATCCATGCGGCCGTGTGCGATCAGGTATCCGCCGTATACAAGAGTTACCAGATACATCATGCCCTGGAAAAACAGGTTTCCACCGGTAAAGTCTCCCATACATTTATAGTTGGCGTCCTTGGAAAGCAGGAATCCCTGGTTGCTCCTGGCGAATTTTTTTCGCTCAATATCTTCGTTGGCGAAGGACTGTACGACCCGGATCCCTGCCAGAGTGTCCTGAAGGCTGGCGTTGACATCGCCGATCTTGCGCCGGTTATCCAGAAACGTTGCCTGCATCCGTTTGTTCTGGCTGATGGAAAAGATCAGCATACAGATAACGAGAACAGACAGAGGAATGGCCAGCTGCCAGTTGATCATGAATAAAAAGATAAAAGAACCGACGATTTTAATCAGGGAAATGAACAGGTTCTCCGGGCCGTGATGAGCGAACTCGGCGATATCAAACAGATCGCTCACCAGCTTGCTCATCATCTGGCCGGAATTGTTCTGAGCATAATAAGAAAAGGAAAGAGTCTCATAATGGTCGAATAACTTCGCCCGCATGTCCCGTTCCATGTGTGCACCCATCATGTGTCCCTGGTAACTGATGTAATATTTGCAGAGACTCTGGAGTACATACATGAGGAACAGCCCGATGCCGATAGGCACAAGGGCGGACAGAATCGCCTCTGTGCTTCTGGTAAACAGGCCGTTGATCGCGCTCCGGAGAAACTGCGGATAGAGAAGATCAACGACACTGATAAACGTTGCACATAATAGATCCAGGAAAAATACACCTTTATAAGGTTTGTAATATTGAATAAATTTTTTTAATGTACTCATATCTATGGCTTCCTCTCATGATATCATTATTCTATAACTGCCACGATATTATAACACCAGATACCGGGGAGAGGTCAACCATTATGAGGCCGAAAAATAAATCTATCCGAAGGTTAGGCGGCAAGAGCGGACGTACGCTTATGGCCTGCCAGCTGCCTTTTGAACAAGGTGCGGAAGATCAGGCGTACCAGCGGCCCTACATAAAAGACCTGGGCGCAGAGTGCAAACGGGAAGTTCAGCACCAGCTTGGACAGCCAGTGATCCAGAAGTCCCGGAGCCAGTCCCATGTGGTAGATGGATACATAGAGAGTCATCATCGGCGCCATCATGGAAACGGTGAATCCTGCAGTGGCGAGGATGATAAAGATAGGTTTGTCCTCGCCCGGCGTAAAGATTCTTGCAACCAGCCGTTTTACCACAGGAGAAGCGATATAACGCTGGGCGATAAAGGCTCCGATAACCTCAGGCCACATATGCGTCAGGGCATATCCGAAGGTGGAAAGCGTGACCTCCCCTTCCAGACCTGCATTATAAAAGGTCATGACATAGACAAAGATAAGTACCATAATGACTGTAAAAGTAAGATCTTGAAATTTTGTTTGCGGCATTTCTTTTCCCTCCTAAAAAATAAAACCATTCATTGCAATAAAAAAACACGCTGTATCAGACAACTGGACTTACGTTTCCGATACTGCGCGTTGTTGGATTTTGTCTTCTATAATCTTTGAACCACAATATACTTTAACATATCAAAAGAAGAAAAGTCAAAAAGAAATTTTTTGAAATTCTGTGGGAGCGGTGTTATAATGGTAGGACAAAAAAAGAGCTTACTAAGAAAAAAGGAGATGTTTGATGATGTTAAATGAAAAAGTTTCAGAATTATTAAATACACAAGTAAACAAGGAGTTTTTCTCAGCATATCTGTATCTGAGTTTTGCAAACTTCTATAAAGAGCAGGGGCTGGATGGTTTTGCAAACTGGTATCAGGTGCAGGCTCAGGAGGAACGGGATCATGCAATGCTGTTCATACAGTATATGCAGAACAATGATGTGCCGGTTACTTTTGAAGCCATTGAAAAGCCGGACACAGAGCTGAAGGACAGAATGGGTGTACTGAAAGCCGGATATGCTCATGAACAGTATGTGACCGGGCTGATCCATGGAATCTATGAAGCGGCATATGAAGCAAAGGATTTCAGGACTATGCAGTTTTTGGATTGGTTTGTAAAAGAACAGGGAGAGGAAGAGACCAATGCCAGTGATCTGATCAAGAAGATGGAATTGTTCGGCGAGGATGCGAAGAGTTTGTACATGCTGGATCAGGAACTGGGCGGACGGACCTATGCGGCACCTTCCCTTACCTTATAAAAAGAAAGGTGGGAATCAGGTATATGAAAGTACTGATCATTGACGGTCAGGGCGGCGGCCTTGGGCGCCAGCTGGTGGCGGCGGTCAAGGAGAGATTTCCTGAGATAGAGGTGCTGGCGGCAGGAGCCAACAGCGCGGCCACAAATGCCATGCTCCGGGCAGGAGCGGATCAGGCGGCAACAGGAGAAAATGCAGTACGGGTGGCATCCAGAAGGGCAGACGTGATCATCGGGCCGACAGGGATTGTGATCGCGGACGCCATGATGGGGGAAATCACTCCGGATATGGCCAGGGCCGTGGGACAGAGCGATGCAAAAAGAATCTTGCTGCCGGTGGGTCAGTGTGATAATATAGTGGTTGGAGTCCTGGACATGCCCATGTCAAAGATGGTCCAGGAGGCAGCGGAAGTGCTTGCCAGATGGGCAGAGTAATATTTTATAGTGAACGTTACAAAGGAAGGGACCGGTTTCAGGAGAAAGCCGGTAACTTCCTTTTGGATTGCGAAAGATGGAGGAGACAGCATGTGGGTTGTAGACCAATATATTGATTATGTCAAGGAACAGACAATCGCGAATCCCGAACAGAGCTGGGGGAAAATGCTGCTGGGATTTCAGGCAAATAAGCTTCGTACGAAGATCCTGCCAAAGAAAGGGCTGTCCAAGGGATATCAGAAGCTGGAGGCGATGATGATGTCCTTTGTGGCGGATGCTCTGTGCCGGCCAGAGAGCTATGTGTGGGGAAATATTTTTGCCCCCTGTGAGATTATCCGGTGTTTTGGACTCAGCACGATTTCTATCGAGTGCCTGTCCTGTTACCTAAGCGGATACCATCTGGAAGATCATTTCATCGATTATGCACAGAATACCGGGATTGCACCGACCTTATGCTCTTATCACAAGACCTTTGTAGGTGCGATCGACAGCGGCGCGGTGCCGGTGCCGGAGTATGCGGTCACCACTTCTCTTTCCTGTGACGGCAACTTAAATACGTTCCGGTATCTGGAGAAGAAAAAGGGAGTTCCGTTTACTTTTCTGGATGTTCCCTATGGTGATGACAAGGCTTCTGTCGAGTATCTGGCAGGTCAGCTTAAGGAATTTGCAGGGGAACTGGAGAAAAGGTTCGGAGTGAGATTTGAGGAAGAAAAGCTTAAGGAAGCTCTGAGGATTGAAAATGAGACCCGGAAGGAGCTGCTGCACTTTTTCAGGCTGCAGAGTGAGTATTATTATCCGGGAGAACTGATCAGTCATCTCTATATGATGATGGGAATGCATCTCCTGATCGGTACGCAGGAATTTCTGGATCTGATCCGGTTTATGATCGATGAGATTCAGACGTATCCGAAGTTTGAAGGGAAAAAGATCCTGTGGGTACATCTGCTTCCTTTTTATCAGGAAAGTCTGAAGCAGTGTTTCAATACCAGTAAAGAGTATCAGATCATTGCCAGTGACATTATTATTGATTCGGTTGAGGAACTGGACGCAGAGCAGCCGTTCCATGCGCTGGCGAAGAAAATCATCCATAATATGTATAATGGATCATATTCCCACAAAGCCCAGATGGTAGGACATCTGGCTGACACGCTGCATCCGGATGCGGTGATTCAGTTCTGCCACTGGGGATGCAAGCAGTCCTCAGGCGGAAGCGTCCTTTTAAAAGAGGAAATGCAGAAAAAAGGAATCCCCATGCTGATCCTGGACGGGGACGGTATCGATAAGCGCAACAGTCATGACGGACAGATCAAGACCCGGCTGGAGGCGTTTCTGGAGATGCTGGATGTGGAAGAGGATTCATCAGAAGAAAGGGAAGAGAAAACGGTATGATAGGATATATCTGTAAATATGCGCCCATTGAAGTTTTTGAGTCCATGGGTGTAAAAATGGAGCGGATCGAGCCTGATGTGACGAACTTTAATCAGGCGGAGATTAAGATGCATCCCAATATCTGCAGCTTTGCAAAAGGGGTGCTGGAAGAGGTTATGGATAAGGATTATGAAGGAATTATCCTGACAACCTGCTGCGACAGTATCCGGAGACTGTATGATGTGCTGAAGGAAGAATTCCCACAGAAGTTTATCTATATGCTGGATACGCCGAGACTGGTCAAAGAAGTCGGCGTGGATCTTTATGCACAGCGCATCCAGGCGATGATCCGGGATTATGAGGAATTCTCCGGAAAGCATTTTGACCAGAAGGTATTTCTTAAGTATCTGAAGGAAAAAGAGGAACAACAGCAGGCAGGAATGAAGGACCGGAAAATCAACATTGGGATCCTTGGCGCGAGAGCCAATGACAGTATCAAAAAGATCCTGGAAGAAAAGGGCGCAAATGTGGCCTTTGATCTTACCTGTACCGGACTTGGAAGAAAGCTTTTTTATGATGAGAAGGATCCTGTGAAGGAGTATGCAAGAGGGCTTCTTGGTCAGTTCCCGTGTATGCGGATGGAGCAGGCGGCAAACAGAGATGAACTGATCCGCAGGTATGCAGAAAGCGTGGACGGAGTCATCTACCACACCGTCCAGTTCTGCGATAATTATGCTTATGAATATGCCTGGCTGAAGAGCTGGCTTACGAAACCGATGCTCCTGCTGGAGACGGATTATACAAAACAGAGCTATGGACAGATCCTGACGCGGATCGAGGCATTTCTGGAGTCTCTTCATAAGGATGCAGGAAAGCCGGAAAAGAAGATGGAGGAAAAGAACGGAATGTATGTACTGGGAATCGACAGCGGATCCACATCTACCAATGCGGTGATCATGGACCGGGACAGAAAGATCAAGGCGTTTTCCGTCGTCCGGACCGGGGCGAAGTCTGGAGAGAGCGCAGACAAAGTATTAAAGGATGTGCTGGAAAAGGCGTCTCTGAAACGGGAGGATATTTCCTGGATCGTGTCGACAGGATATGGCCGGGTCAGCATTCCTTTTGCAGATGAAAATGTGACGGAGATCAGCTGCCATGGAAAAGGAGCTCATTATTTTAATCCGAAGATCCGGACGATCCTGGATATCGGAGGCCAGGACAGTAAGGCGATCCGCCTGAGTGAAAACGGCGAGGTCAAGGACTTTGTCATGAATGATAAATGTGCGGCCGGAACCGGCAGGTTTCTGGAAATGATCGCAAGGACGCTGGAGGTCAGCCTGGATGAGATGGGAGCGATTGCCCTGACGTCCAAGGAGGAGATTGAAATCACCAGTATGTGTTCCGTCTTTGCAGAGTCGGAGGTGATTTCTCTGATTGCAAATAATAAAGAGAAAAATGATATCGCCAACGGCGTCTGCAATGCTATTGCAAATAAAGCCTACGGACTCCTTAAGAGAGTCGGGATGGAGCCGGACTTTATGATGACTGGCGGCGTTGCCAAGAATCCGGGCGTGGTGCGTGCTGTGGAAAGAAAGCTGGGCGCCAGGCTTTATATCTGTGACGAGCCGGAGATTGTCGGCGCCGCAGGAGCGGCACTGTATGCCCTGGAACAGATGGAAGGGCAGCAGGAAGCATAAACGGGCTTGTCTTAAGAGAGCGGCTGTGATAGGATAAAAGGGAATGTTCCGGCAGGAAGCCGGAGAGGGGCAGCATGCCGCACGCTGAAATTTGATGATCAAAAACCGGAACAGGTGAAAAAAAGATATCAAGAAGATATCTGTTTTCAGAAGAAAGCAGGTATCTTCTTTTTTTAAAACAGGAAGAAAAAGGAGAGACAGATGACACTGGAACAATTTTTTAAAGAGGTACCCAAAGCGGCCGTCGCTTTTTCCGGAGGAACCGACTCTGCGTTTCTTTTGTGGGCGGCCGGAAAATATGGATGTGAGATTCGGGCCTACTATGTCAATACGG
The DNA here is from genome assembly GCA_900553355.1 of uncultured Lachnospiraceae bacterium. Classification (GTDB taxonomy): domain Bacteria; phylum Bacillota; class Clostridia; order Lachnospirales; family Lachnospiraceae; genus Merdimonas. Next base: position 13,811 of record USDK01000027.1, on the reverse strand, counting down.
TGTTTCAGCCGGCATTTGAACTGGAAGATGCGGTCCGGATCACAGAGGAACTCCGGGTTCCCATGACAGTGGTAGAGACAGATATTCTGGCGGTTCCCGAGGTGGAAGAAAACGGCTCCGGAAGGTGTTATTACTGTAAAAGAGCGTTGTTTACAGCACTTTGGAAACAGGCGAAAGAGGATGGATATCAGATACTTCTGGATGGAACCAATGCTTCGGATGATGCCGGGGACCGTCCCGGCATGAGGGCGTTAAGAGAACTGGAAGTCCGTTCCCCCCTCAGGGAATGTGGGATCACCAAAGCCCAGGTGAGGAGGATGTCCAGGGAAGCGGGATTATTTACTTGGGAAAAACCGGCCTATGCCTGCCTCGCTACCCGGGTGCCGGAAGGGACAAAGATCGGAGAAGAAGAACTCCGTAAGGTAGAACGCGCAGAGAACAGTCTGGCAGGGCTTGGGTTTACAGATTTCAGGGTCCGGCTTCTGGAGAGGAACGCCAGGATTCAGGTGACAGAGTCCCAGATGCCCCTTGTGATGGAAAAGAAGGAAGAAATCCTAAGACTGCTGAAACCCTTGTTTCCGGCGGTCATGCTGGATTTAAATGCCAGACAGGAATCACAGTAAGAGGAGGAGAAAATCAATGGATAATAAACAAGATATACTGGAGCTGCTCCGCCAGGTAGCAAAGGGCAGTGTGACGCCGGAAGAGGCGATGCTGGATCTGAAGGAAGAGCCGTTTGAAGATCTGGACTATGCGAAGATCGATTATCACCGCAGTATCCGCCAGGGAGCGGCAGAGGTGATCTACGGCGCCGGCAAGACGCCGGAGCAGATCCTGGGGATCGTCACGGCTATGGGAAAGCGGGGGTGCCATAATATCCTGGTCACCAGGATCGGACAGGAAACGGCCGATTATCTGGCGCAGTCGGTGCCGATAGACTATCATGAGATTCCGAGACTTGGGATCGCCTTTCCAAAAGAGCGAAAAAAACGGGGAAATATCGTCATTGTGACCGGAGGCACCAGCGACATGGCGGTGTCCGAGGAAGCGGCGCTGACGGCGGAGGCTATGGGAAATCATGTAACCCGGATCTATGATGTGGGTGTGGCCGGACTGCACCGCCTGCTTTCGAATCTGGACGGCCTGATGCAGGCCAGGTGTGTGGTGGCCGTGGCAGGAATGGAAGGAGCGCTGGCTTCTGTAGTTGGAGGCCTGGTGGACTGTCCGGTGATCGCCGTACCTACCAGCGTGGGATATGGCGCAAGCTTTGGCGGATTGTCCGCGCTTTTGTCGATGCTGAATTCCTGCGCCTCCGGGTGCAGTGTGGTAAATATTGATAATGGATTCGGGGCGGGATATCTGGCCAGCCGGATCAATCAGATGGAAGGAATCAAGGAGGAGTAAAGAATGAGAACTTTATATATCGAATGTAATATGGGAGCTGCCGGAGACATGCTGATGTCGGCGCTCTATGAACTTCTGGAAGATCAGGAGGCGTTTCTGGATCAGATGAATCATCTGGGACTGCCGGGGGTGCGTCTGGAGGCGGAAAAAGGAAAGACCTGCGGAATTGCAGGAACGCATATGAGGGTGACTGTTCATGGCAAGGAGGAACTTCCGGGAGACTGTGAGCATGAGCACCACCGCCACGAACATGAGCATCACCACCACGAGCATGAACACCATCACGCCACCCCGGGACATATCGGAGATCTGATCGACGGGCTGGAACTGCCGAAAAGGGTGAAAGAAGAAGCAAGGGCAGTATATGACGCCATTGCCCGGGCAGAGGCAAAAGCCCATGGATGTCCGGTGGGGGATGTCCACTTCCATGAGGTGGGCGCGCTGGACGCAGTGGCAGATGTGACGGGAGTGTGCTATTGCCTCTATCTGCTGAAGCCGGAGCGCATCATTGTATCTCCTGTTCATGTGGGAAGCGGAACAGTGAAGTGCGCCCATGGCGTGATGCCGGTGCCGGCTCCGGCCACGGCAAATCTGCTGGAAGGAGTTCCCTGCTACGGAGGAGAGATCCGAGGAGAGCTGTGTACACCGACGGGAGCAGCGCTTCTTACACATTTTGCGGACGATTTTGGACCGATGCCGCTGATGAAGACTGGCGGAGTAGGGATTGGAATTGGAACCAAAGAATTTGCACAGGCAAACTGTGTGCGCATTTTTCTTGGAGAGACGGAAGAAGAAAAGGAAGTCGGTGTGGACAAAGCAAACGGTATGATCACAGAACTGGTGTGCAATATCGATGATATGACTCCCGAGGCGCTGGCTTATGCATGTTCCAGGCTGCTGGAGCTGGGGGCGCTGGACGTCTATACGACGCCGGGGACCATGAAAAAGGGACGCCCCGGACATGTGCTGACGGTTCTTTGCAGCACAGACCAGGAGGAGAAGATGGCCGGACATATCCTGGCTGAGACTACGACCAATGGTCTTCGTGTCCGCCGGTGCCAAAAATATTTCCTGGAACCTGGAAGCAGGCAGGCACAGACCAGATGGGGAGAAATACGGGTAAAGACGGCCCGGGGATTTGGGATCCTTCATGAGAAACCTGAGTATGAGGATGTAGCAAAGATAGCGAAAGAGCAGGGGCTTCCTTATCAGAAGGTTTGGGAAGAGGCGGGATTTAACCGATATTTAACATAGCTTTTACCGAAAATCGATAGAGCGGACGCCCGAAATAAAGGAAAATAGAAAATAATCATATTCGGGAGGACGCGGTTATGAGAAAAAAGGCAAAAAGTATTCTTTTCTGTATATTGGCTGTTATGCTGCTTGTGACCGCCTGCGGGCAGAATGGCGGAGGAGAGGCCGCGGAAGAGCAGGAAAGCACGGAGACCGGAGAAAGCGGGGCAAAACCTGCGGCGGGAGGTTCTGTCCGTATACTTTCGGGATCTGAAAATCAGGAGCTGGAAGAGATCATCCAGGCATGCAGTGAGGAGACAGGTGTCGAGATCCAGATGGATTACAAAGGCTCTGTAGATATTATGAGAGAATTGGAAAATGGCGCGGCAGACTATGATGCGGTCTGGCCTGCCAGCAGTATCTGGATTTCTATGGGAGACACCGGACACTTAGTTAAGCACACAGAATCTGTGTCTATGACGCCGGTTGTCTTTGGAATCAGAGAAAGCCTGGCTCAGAGCCTTGGATTTACAGACAAAGATGTGTCGGTAAAAGATATCCTGTCAGCGATCCAGGAAGGGAAAATGAGTTTCTGTATGACCAGCGCCACTCAGTCTAACTCCGGAGCCAGCGCTTATATCGGATTTCTCTATGCGCTTTTGGGAAAGCAGGAGGGAATGACTGCGGAAGATCTGCAGGACGAAAATCTGCGGACACAGATTACAGAACTGCTCAGTGGTGTGGAGAGGAGTTCCGGAAGTTCGGATTGGCTGAAGGATATGTTCCTGGAGGGTGATTATGACGCCATGGTCAACTATGAGTGCCTGATCATTGACGCCAACCGGCAGTTGGAAGAAGAGGGAAAAGAACCTCTGTATGTGGTATATCCTTATGATGGCCTGTCCATTGCAGATTCTCCGCTGGGATACGTGGATCATGGAGATAAGAAAAAGGAAGAGGCTTTTCTGGCAGTCCAGGAATATCTGCTTTCCGACAAGACACAGCTTCAGATAGAAGCGACCGGGCGAAGGATCCGGGCAAATGGTGTGTCGAAGGAAAACAAGGATGTATTTAACGCCAGCTGGGGAATCGATACGCAGAAGATTTTGTCGCCGATACAGATGCCGGATGCCTCGACGCTTCAGGAGGCATTAAATCTTTACCAGACCACTTTTAAGAAACCTTCTCTGAATATCTATTGTCTGGATTTCTCCGGGAGCATGGCAGGAACCGGGGAAGCGCAGCTGAAGGAGGCGATGTCCCAGATACTGATACAGGATAACGCCCGGAAAAATTTTCTGCAGGCTAATGAGGGAGAAGTAAACCAGGTCATATTTTTTGATGATACCATTCTGGGAGTAGAGGCGGCAGCGGATGACTCAGATGAAGCTCTGGCGGAATTGGACCAGAAAGTGGAACAGTTCCAGATCGCAGGAGGAACAGACATCTATAATGCAGCAGCCAAAGCGCTGGAAATTGCATCAGGGTACGATCTGAAAAAATATACGCCGGCGATCATACTGATGACTGACGGAAAATCTAACTATAACTATGGAACTTTTGAGCAGGCATGGGAATCCTATGGAGAAGAAATTCCCATCTTTTCCATCACATTCGGATCTGCAGACCCGTCTCAGCTGGAGGAACTGGCGGCAATAAGCGGCGGCCGTGTGTTTGACGGGACACAGGATCTGACGGCGGCATTCCGGAGTGTGAAAGGATATAATTAGAAAATGAAAAACAGCTGGAAAGAAATCATCAGTATCGCAGTATCGGCAGGATTATCCCTGGCCGTTTTTATAGGACTTCTCTTTGGACTCGGGTGGAATGTGCTTTTGTGCATGGGGCTGGCCGCAGCGTCCTATGCCGGATTTACACTTTTGCTGCGCCCGGTGAAAAAGATCGGACGGATCGAGGTGGAGAAGATCGGAAATGGAGAGATCCTTCATGAAAGACTGACGGAAGCAGGAAACGACTACCGCAGGATGCAGAAAGCCGCCGGACGGATCCAGGATGCAAAGCTGCGGAAGGCCTCTGCGGAACTGGTGGAGACGGCAGGAAATATCCTTAAATATCTGACAGATAATCCGGAAAAGATACCGTCTGCAAGACGATATATTGATTATTATCAGGAGACGGCGGCCAATGTGCTGGAAAATTATGTGGAGCTGCAGGACAGCCAGATCGCGACGAGTGAAGCAGAGAAGATATTTCAAAATACAGATGAAGCGGTGACAACGTTAAAGGATGCATTTCAGATGCAGTTCGGCAAACTGATGCAGAATGAACTGATGGATATGGAGGCGGATCTGAATCTGCTGAAACAGACGCTCCGCTCCGAGGGATATACACAGGAAAGCAAAACAAGAAAGCAGGAAAGTGGCCAATGAAGAAAAAGATAGCGGGACTGATCATTTTAATCTGCGTAATGGCGGCGGTGGCAGGGATCTATATTCTGACTGGAAAGAATAAGAGCGCCGGTGCAGATGAAGAGACAAAAACATCTCCTGGAAATACAGTAAGCGGTTACATTGGAGGAGAAAAAGTAGGCTTTTTTGAGGATGAAGAGGTGCTGGAAATCTTAAGAGATCAGTACGGGCTGGAAGTAGATTATTTGAAGGCCGGATCTCTGGATATGATGACGGCAGATCTCAGCGGGAAAAATTACCTGTTTCCTTCCAGCAGTATTGCACTGGAGTATTATGAAGAACTTCACGGAGCGCCGGTGCAAAGTGAGATTATCCTGAATACGCCGATCGTACTCTATACGCATCAGATGGTTCTGGAAGCGTTTCGGGATCAGGGTTTGATCCAGACAGAAGGAGACGTAAATTATATTGATATGGCAAAGCTGGTAGAACTGATCCAAAATGATACCAGCTGGTCTGATATTGGTGTCCCGCAGCTGTATGGGTCGATTTCGGTAGATACGACAGACCCTGCAAAATCTAATTCCGGGAATATGTTTGCGGCGCTTCTGGCGGATGTGCTGAATGGAGGCGAGACGCTGACCCAGGAAAGTGTGGATCAGATTCTTCCCCAGCTTCAGGCCATTTTTGAGAAGCTGGGATATATGGAGACATCTTCTGCGGATCTGTTCAGCCAGTTCCTGAGGATGGGGGTAGGGGCGACTCCTGTCGCGGCAGGATATGAAAGCCAGATTATTGAATACGCTCAGATGAATCCAGACGAATATCAAGAAATAAAGGATGATATCGTGGTACTTTATCCGGCGCCTACTGTCTGGTCTGCCCATGTGCTGATTGCACTGGATGAAAGAGGACAGATACTTTTGAAGGGGCTGCAGGATGAAAAAATACAGAAGCTGGCCTGGGAAAACCACGGGTTCCGCACCGGAAGTTCCGGTGCGCCCCAGGGAGAGACGCAGGTGCCCGGGATTGCGGACTCGGTTACCCAGGTAGCGCAGGTGCCGTCTTATGCGGTAATGCGTAAGATTATAGAAGGGCTGCAGTAAAGAGAAAGGAAAGGATATCATGGCAGAGATTACTTTGGATACGCTTAGAAAACAAAAGGTTCATACACTGGATAATAGGGATGGGTCAGCAGATAGTCCGGAGGTGCTTGAGTCGCGGATCACAAAACTGACGCCCGAGGAAATGCAGAAGGTGGAGGAGATCAAAGAACAGATTGATCTTACGGATTCCCAGATGCTGATGCAGTACGGGGCCGGAGTGAAGCAGAATATTGCTGATTTTTCAGAAAATATACTGAATAATGTGAAGACAAAAGATACCGGATATATCGGAGAGCTGATGACCGGGCTGGTGACCAGTGTGCAGGGCCTGGATTTCGAGTCCCTGGAAAAAGAAACCGGCATTATGAAGTTTTTGAAAAAGGCAGAGTCTAAAGTAAAAAAATTTATGATGCAGTATGAAAAGCTTGAGGTGCAGGTGGACAGGATCGAGGGAAAGCTGGATGAAGCGCGGATGGAGATGCTGAAGGATATCGGGATGCTTGACGCCATGTATGAAAAGAATCTGGACTATTTCCATCAGCTGCAGCTTTATATTGTGGCAGGGGAGGAAAAACTGAAAGAGCTAAGAGAGCAGACGATCCCGGCGCTGAGAAAAGAGGCGGAAGACAGCGGGGATCCTATGAATGCACAGGTGGTAAAAGATTTTGAAGATACGGTGGGCCAGTTTGAAAAGAAACTTCATGATCTGAGGACGAGCAGGACGATCGCGATCCAGACAGCGCCGCAGCTCAGGATGGTACAGAACAATGATAAACTTCTTGCCGATAAGATCCAGACGGCGATCCAGGAAACGATCCCTCTCTGGAAGAGCCAGATGGTAATGGCTCTTGGACTGTACCGCCAGCAGGAGGCTCTGAAGCTGCAGAGAGATATTACGGATACGACAAATCAGCTGCTGATTCAAAACTCGGAAAAACTAAAGCAGAATACACTGGATGTGGCGAAAGAATCTGAGCGAAGCATCGTGGATATTGCCACATTAAAAAAGGCCAATGAAAATCTGATCTCAACAATGACGGAGGCGGTAAAGATCCAGCAGGAAGGCCGGAGGAAAAGACAGGAGGCAGAGCAGGAGTTGGAAAAATTAGAGCAGGATATCCGCCGTACACTGCTGACAGGAGCCTGATATCAGGCTCCTGTTACATATCGGATCATTTCTAACAGCCTGTTTGTGGCAGCGCCGGGATCCCCTTCGGGATCCTGGCATTTTTCTTTCAGAAGAGATCGCAGACAGGCTACAATAATATCGTTGATCAGTTCAAGAGTATCTTCCTGAACTTTGATACCGCAGCCTAAGAGAGACTTCAACAGGTTTAAACATCTTTCGCGGATATTCTTTCCGTAATACATGGTTTCGATCAATAACGAATATTCCTCTTTTTCATCCGGAAATAAGGAGTAGTATTCGCCCATGATCTCCGTTAGATTATCGCTGTATTTTCCGAAGAAAAAATTGTAAAAAATGTGTGGATTCCGAAAAGCCGTATGGCCAAAAAAAGACCAGACTGCAAAAAAATTATCCAGAGGAGGAAGATCCTGCCGGGAAAGTCTGGCAAGGGATTTACTGTAATCCGCAAAATGTTTAAGCGTGGCGAGCATGACGAGATGATCCATGTCCTTGAAATAGAGATAAATTGTAGAATTGTGAAAACCGGCTTTTTCAGCAATCTTTCTGATAGACAGACCTTCCAGCCCCACCTGGTCGATCAGATCCTGCGCTGCTTCAATAAACCGGATTGTGTTTGTTACTTTTAACTCATCTTTTTGAAGCGTTGACATACCTTTTGATTCCTTAAAATGTATTTGCCAGAAGCTTTTTATTATATAGAAGCTTAGCCTATATATTATATCATTTTTGAGGCGCAGAAACAAGTGAGAAAACGGATATAGACTCTATTTATAAGTGCGTAAAAAGATCGTTAAAAAAATAATCAGGGTCATTGACAATAAGCATGCTTATATTTATAATTAGAATTAAAATGAAAGAAAAAGCGCGCTTATTAAAACAAATTGTGTGAAAATTGGCTATAGAAAAAATCTATAGTTCAAACACAGAAGGAGGGAAAATATGAAACTTGAGATAGGCAATTTCTATGTCAAAGACATCGTATTTGGAAATGAACTGTCTTTGAAAGACGGCGTACTTACCGTGAACAAGGAAGAGGCCCTGGATTTTATCCGTCAGGATGAGAGGATTACAGAAGCAGATCTTTATATCGCAAAACCTGGCGACAAGATTCGTATGTGTCCGGTAAAAGAGGCGATCGAGCCCAGGATTCGTCCGGATGGAAGAGGAATCTTTCCAGGATATACAGATGACCTGGCACCGGCAGGTGAAGGAGTGGTATATGCTCTGAAAAACTGTAGTGTTCTGGTGGTTGGAAGACATTGGGGCGGTTTCCAGGATGGTGTGATTGACATGAGCGGAGAAGGACAGAAGTATACATATTTCGGACAGCTCAACAACATCGTGCTGGTAGCAGATACCAATGAAGAGTTTGAAAAGCATGAACAGCAGAAAAAGAATGACGCACTGAGAAGAGCGGGACACAAGCTTGCCGAGTATATCGGGGCATGTGTAAAGGAACTGACTCCGGAAGATACGGAAGTTTATGAACTGGAAGCAGCAATCCGCAGGGATCCGGAGGTGGAGAAGCTTCCTTCCGTTGTCTATGTCATGCAGCCTCAGTCCCAGATGGAAGAGATGGGATATAATGACCTGCTCTATGGATGGGATACCAATCATATGGTTCCTACTTTTATGCATCCGAATGAGGTGCTGGATGGAGCTTTGGTATCAGGAAGCTTTATGCCGGTTTCTTCTAAGTGGTCTACCTATGATATGCAGAACTGCCCGAACATCAAGGCGCTTTACAAAGAACATGGTAAGACCATTAACTTCCTGGGCGTGATCATGTCTAACCTGAATGTTGCCCTGGATCAGAAGGAAAGAGCGGCTCAGTTTGTGGCACAGATTGCGACAAGCCTTGGCGCGGACGGTGCAGTCGTTGCCGAAGAAGGTTATGGAAATCCTGATGCAGACTTTGTAGGATGTATCGTAGCGCTGGAAGATGCGGGCGTGAAGACGGTAGGAATCACCAATGAGTGTACCGGACGTGACGGACAGTCCCAGCCTCTGGTAACTCTGGATGAAAAATGTGATGCGATCGTATCCTGTGGAAATGTATCTGAGCTGATTGAGCTTCCTCCGATGGAGACGGTGCTTGGAGAACTTCAGTCACTGGCAAGAGACGGACTTTCCGGTGGATGGGCAGATGATGAAATCTTAGGACCATCCGTAAGAGAAGACGGCTCGATTATCATGGAAAATAATTCAATGTTCTGCGGTGATCAGGTCTGCGGATGGTCGCCGAAGACGATGAAAGAATTCTAGACGGAGGTGAAATGATGAAGAAAGCAGTTTTATATATCAATCAGTTTTTCGGACAGATCGGTGGAGAAGAGCAGGCAGGGATCGCGCCTCAGCTTCATGAGGGACAGGTAGGACCTGCAATGCAGTTCGCAAAATTACTGGATGCAGAAGTGACATACACCATTATCTGTGGTGATAACTATATGGGTACCAATACAGATGCAGCGGTTGAGGAAATCCTTGGCATGCTGGAGGGAAAAGAGATGGATATTTTCCTGGCTGGCCCTGCATTCCAGGCAGGACGTTATGGCGTAGCCTGTGGAACCATCTGTAAAGCGGTAAAAGAAAAATTTGGCGTTCCTGTAGTGACATCCATGAATGTGGAGAACCCGGGCGTTGAAATGTTCAAGAAGGATATGTATGTCATGCAGGGAGGACATAGTGCGGCGAAAATGAGAAAAGATGTAACCGCAATGGCGAAGGTTGCCAATAAACTTCTGAATGGCGAACCAGTAGGAAGCGCTGATGAAGAAGGTTATTTTGCAAGAGGTATCCGCCGCCAGACCTGGCTGAAAGACGGAAAGCCGGCTTCAGAGCGTATGGTTGAGATGCTGGTTAAGAAATTAAACGGCGAACCCTTCCAGACAGAGCTGCCGATTCCAAAGATCGACCGCGTGCCGATCGCTCCTGCGATCAAAGACCTTTCAAAGGCAAGAATTGCTCTGGTTACGACCGGTGGTATCGTTCCGGTAGACAATCCGGATCACATCCAGTCTGCATCCGCTACCCGCTGGGGACGTTATGATATTTCCCAGATGGATGCACTGAAGGCCGGAGAATTTAAGACAATCCACGCAGGATTTGACCCGGCTGCAGCAGATGCTGACCCGAATGTCATCACCCCGATCGATGCCCTGAAGGTTCTGGAAAAAGAAGGCGTATTTGGAAGCCTTCATCCATATTTCTACTCCACTGTCGGAACTGGAACGACGGAGGCAGAGGCACAGAGAATGGCGAAGGAAATGGTTCCATATCTGAAAGAAGACAATGTAGACGGCGTGATCATGGTCTCCACCTGAGGTACCTGTACTCGTTGCGGTGCAACGATGGTAAAAGAAATCGAGAGGGCTGGTTTCCCGATCGTTCAGATGTGTAATCTGATCCCGGTAGCAAAGACAGTCGGATCCAACAGGATCGTGCCGACCATCTCCATCCCATATCCTCTGGGAGATCCGGGCACACCGAAGGAAGAGCAGTGGAAGCTGCGTTACCACAGAACAAAAGTGGCATTGGAAAGTCTTGCCACAGATATTACAGAGCAGACAGTATTCCGTGTATAGCAGGGAAGGGGAGCGCTTTTTGCGCTCCCGGACCTGGAAAGGAGAGAGTATATGGACAAGAAGAAAGCGGGGAAGAACACAGTATTTATTATTTCTCTGATCATTGTTGCTGTTATGGCAATCTGGTCGGTTGTATTTAATGACAGCTTTACAACGGTTTCAAATGCAGCCTTTAATTTCCTGACGACTGATTTTGGATGGCTGTATCTGCTGGCAATGATCGTATTTCTGGTTTTTATTGTATATGTTGCATTTGGAAAATTCGGAAAGATCCGTCTGGGTGGAGATGACTCCAGACCGGAATACAAGAACCTGACCTGGTTCGGTTTGCTGTTTGGCTGCGGCATGGGTGTCGGACTGGTGTTCTGGGGCGTGGCAGAGCCATTAAGCCATTACCTGAATCCTTCAGAGGGAATCGAAGCGGCAACGCCGGCGGCTGCGGATTTTGCAATGAAATCATTTTTTACCCACTGGGGAATCCTTCCGTGGGCAAACTATGCAGTTATCGGACTGGCGCTGGCATACTTTATGTTCCGTAAGAATAAGAAGGGTCTGATCAGTACTATCCTGGAGCCATTGATCGGTGAGAAGCTGGCAAACGGGTGGCTTGGCAAACTGGTGGATATTCTGGCAGTATTTGCAACGGTAGCCGGAGTCGTAACGTCTCTGGGACTTGGAACGCTGCAGATCAACGCAGGACTGAACTATATGTTTGGAATACCATCTAATTTGATGATACAGATTATTATCATCGTAATTGTTTCTTTCCTGTATATCGGATCTGCGGTATCTGGTATTGAGAAAGGAATCAAGATCATTTCAGATACAAACCTGTATGTGGCTATCGGACTGATGATCGTATGTTTCATCGTGGGACCGAAGATTGAAGTGCTGAATAGTTTTATTAATGGACTGGGACAATACATCGGCGACTTTATCCCGGACGCTATGCGGATCAATGCATACGGAGACAACAGCTGGCTGGGAAGCTGGCGGCTGTTCTACTGGGCATGGTTCATTGCATGGGCGCCGTTTGTCGGTGTATTTATTGCCCGTATTTCCAAAGGACGTACCATCCGTGAATTTGTACTTGGCGTAGTGCTTGTACCGGCAATTGCATCCTGTATCTGGGGCGCAATCTTTGGAAACCTGGGTATTAATCTGGCTGAAAAAGGTAAGCTTGCAATTGAAACTCTCCAGGAAGCAGTTGCAACGCCGGAAGTTGGTCTGTTCGTGGTGCTGAATGAATATCCGCTGGGACTGTTATTGTCTATCGTGGCTATCGTATCTCTGTGTGCATTCTTTATCACTTCGGCAAACTCGGGTGTATATGTATTATCGATGCTTTCGACAGACGGAGATATCAACCCTCCGAACAGCAAGAAGATTCTGTGGGGAATCATTCAGTCCATTATGGCTGTCGGCCTTTTGATGGCAGGCGGACTGAAACCGCTGCAGACGATTTCTCTGGCAGCTGCATTCCCATTTATCTTTATTATGTTTGGCGCGTGCGCTGCATTTATCAAAGCGCTCCACAAAGAAAAGGTAGTGGAAACTCATGAGACAGACAAGAACGCTGTGGACCAGGCAGAGACCGGAAGTCTGGGAGGAGCTTAAAAAGTCCGGAGTTTACCGGGTGAAAAAAGAATACATCGAAGAAAAGAATGGGTCGATTTCTGAGTATTATCTGGAACTGTACCGATGGTATACAAAGGCGGCAGAAAAATACATTACGATCCCTCCTGGATGTGAATATCCGATCTGGCTGTCGGTGAGTGAAGATTTTATGCTCCAGCCGGTGGAAAATACCGTGATATTCCGACTGGATATCCCGGAAGGACAGTACCTGATCTGCAATATGGAGGGCTGGGGATACCGGGTGAATTACTGGTACGTTCCGCTGGACAAGGCAGATGATGAGAAACATAAGAAGGAACTGGCGCGTTATGGAATCGCTGCAGAGGATGAACTGGTGACAGGACGAAAAGGTGACTTTTATCCGATGCTGAGAAGAAAGATTACCGACAGCTGGGAACGGATATTTACGGTGCCGCCAGACGCGGAAGATGCGGCTGCGACCGCGTGGGAACTGCGGAAGGAATGGGTACAGGAGGTCAGACGATATGACGGATAGATGTAGGACGATGTTTACCGCGCAGGCGGACAGGGTAATGGAAACGCTGGCCAGAGATGGCGTGTATTATGTGAAGAAAAGTTATATTCAGCAGAAATACCGGGAAACGGCATGGATCTTTCGGGAAGCTTACGATTTTTTTATATTACATGCATCTGAACTCATAAATAAGCCCCTTGAAGCAGAATCCCCCGTTTGGCTTTTTGAAGATCCGATATGGGCAATGCCGGATGCCGGGACCTGCCGCCTGCAGTTAGAAATTCCGGAGACAGAGCTTGTGTTGTTTGACCGTAGAAAGTGGAACCGGATTTTAAATTTATCGTATGTAGGAACGGAAAAAGAGGAACAAGAATTTGATGCCCGTATGAAACGTCAAGGCGTTATGGATGCATCGGATGTTTTTTCAAAGCCTTATTATCCTCAGTTGAAGGCGGAGATCAAGAAGAGCTGGAAACGGCTGTTTGAGGATTTTCATGAGGAGAAGATGGACAGAAAGGATATCCAGGGTGCGACATGGCGTCTGAGGCAAGAGTGGATTGTGGGACGTGAATAAGAGAAAAATGGGGCTGTCGCATCAATGATTAGGAAATCATAGATGCGGCAGCATCTTTTTGCCCTTTTTGCGCCAAAATACTCGTTTCATTTATTCTATTTTCGTAAAAAAGCAAACTTTAATAAACCTTTTCCACAAAAAGGCTTACTCTCAGGATTCTTTTTTGACCAGTCAAAATCAGGCGGTCTGTTTGAGTGGAAATAAATGCCGTCCTGTCCTTCCGGCCTGAATCTTATGATGAAGTTTGTTTATGTTATACCCGATCGCCAGCAGGATAC
>USDK01000026.1 GCA_900553355.1 uncultured Lachnospiraceae bacterium | reverse complement strand
ATATTTTTTTCACTGTCTACTTGACGGGGAGCACACCACAAAAGTGTACGTCCCCGTTCACAGTTTTTTCACAATTTTTACATTATTTTCCGGCCATCTGTTTTTCCTGCTGCTCGATCATCTTCTTGACCATATAGCCGCCGACGGAACCGTTCTGTCTGGATGTCAGATCTCCGTTATATCCCTCTGTAAGCGGTACTCCCAGCTCGTTTGCCACCTCATATTTAAACTTGTCTAATGCGCCTTTTGCTTCAGGCACTGCTGCTCTGTTTGATGAACGATTTGTCATTGTTATACTCCTCCTTTTCGTAACTTTGTAACTTCTGTTTTGTTACAACCATAGTATATGGAGGATTTAGATTATTACACTGGCAGTTGATTCATAATCTGGAATTTTTTTCAGCCAGCTGCTGTTTTCGCGAACCAGGATATCTGCAGCCTCATTGGCTTTCCGCAGGACCTTTGCATCCTGATAGATGTCTCCCAGCCGGAAGTTCATCAGACCACTCTGGCGGATACCGAAAAGATCTCCCGGTCCCCGCAGTTTCAGATCTTCATTTGCTATTTTAAATCCATCATTGGAATGATTTAAAATATCCAGCCGTTCCTTTGTCTCCTTTGCCCTGGAAGCGGTCATAAAGATACAGTAGGACTGATACTTTCCTCTTCCCACCCGGCCGCGAAGCTGGTGAAGCTGTGCCAGGCCGAACCGTTCGGCATTTTCGATCATCATGACGGTGGCGTTCGGCACATCGATTCCCACCTCGATCACCGTGGTGGACACCAGAATCTGAATCTCGTTTTTTGCAAAACGTTCCATGATCTCATCCTTCTGTGTCTGCTTCATCCGTCCGTGCAGACAGGACACCACAATACCGTCTCCCATCTCTTCCTGCAAAGCGGCAGAATAATCCATTACATTTTCCGCTTCCAGATTCTCGCTTTCTTCTACCATGGGGCAGATAATATAGCACTGCCGCCCTTCGGCAATCTGCTTTTTCATAAAAGCATAAGCCGTGGCCCGGTATCCGGTATCCACTACACAATTTTTGACAGGCATCCTGTTTGCCGGCAGTTCATCGATCACAGAAATATCCAGATCCCCATATAAAATAATGGCAAGTGTTCTGGGAATCGGCGTGGCGCTCATAACAAGCACATGCGGCACACCGCCCTTCTTTGCAAAAGCCTCCCTCTGTCTGACTCCGAACCTGTGCTGCTCATCCGTTACTACCAGCGCCAGGTTGTCATAATTGACTGCATCCTGGATCAGCGCATGGGTCCCTACGATAATCTTTGCATAGCCGCACTCGATCCGGTCATAGGCCCTGCGCTTTTCCTTTGTCGTCATGGACCCGGTGAGGAGTTCTGCCCTTACCGGAATCTGATATTCCTCAAGCATCCGGGTAATCGTAGCATAATGCTGCCTTGCCAGCACTTCTGTCGGCGCCATCATTGCCGCCTGCATTCCGTTAAGCGCTGTCGACAAAAGAGCCAGAACCGCCACAATCGTCTTGCCAGATCCCACGTCTCCCTGTACCAGGCGTGACATGACCGTATCGGATGCCATATCCCGCGCAATCTCCTTCCAGACCTTCTGCTGCGCCTTTGTCAGCTCATAAGGGAGCTCCCGGATCAGCTGTTCTACCCGGGGACAGTCAGGGATCACATATTCATTTGCAAACCGCTCATTTTTACTGCGCAGCTTCCGAAGCGCCAGGATAAACTCCAGGAATTCATCGAATACAAGCCTCTCCCTCGCCTGATAAAACACCTGCTTATCCTCCGGAAAATGAATGCCTCTCAGTGCAAAATTAAGCTCTGCCAGGCCAAACTTAAGCCGTATCTCTTCAGGAAGCGTCTCTTTTTTCAGATTCAGACCGGCAAGGGCCTGCTGGACTGTCTTTGCAATCATATGATTGGTCAGTCCGCTGGTCAGTCCATAGACTGGCTGAAGCGTATCTTTCTTTTCCTCATATTTCTCGCTGGGATAGAAAATCTCCGGATGCTCCATGGTCAGTACCTTCCCACGCCGGACAACTCTTCCCCGGAGCGTAACTACGCCACCTTTTGCAAAGGTATTCCTGAGGAAAGGCATCCGGAACCAGACTACTTTCAGTGTACCAGTCAGATCCTTCAGCATCAGCGTCGTCACCTGAAGTTTTCTGCTTCCGGACACCTGGACTCTTCCAAAGACCGCCCCTGTCACGGTCTGGACCTTTCCTTCTTCCACTTCCCCGATGGGTACCGCCTCCTCATATACATCATACCCTCTGGGGTAATACCGGATCAGATCTCCCACCGTCTCGATACCGATTTTCGCAAACAGCTTCTGCGTCTTCTCGCCGATTCCTTTTAATTCCGCTATACTTGTCTGTTCAATCATACTCGTCCTGCCATCATCCTTTTCTCATATTACAACAAAAGGGCGGAATCCTCCGCCCTTTCCACTTTTTTATTCTATCAGCATACACAGCAGGGAACGCTTACTCAACCGCCATCACGTAATAGTAAATGGGCTGTCCCCCAAAATGTGCATCTACATCCACATCCGGATAAAGCTCTTCTACCTCTTTGGTAAACTTCTGCGCCTCTTCCTCTGATACCTCTTCACCGTAATACAGGCTGATCAGCTCAGAATCTTCATCCACCAGCTGAGCCAGCATCTCTTTTGCGGTAGCCTCTACTTCCGTACCTACCGCCAGGATTCCTTTATCACCGATTCCCATGATGTCTCCTTCATGGATCTCTTTGTCATCCACATGTGTATCCCGGACTGCGTAGGTCACCTGGCCAGTCTTTACATTCTGGATGGCCTCCTGCATCGCTTCCTCATTAGCGGCTGCGTCTGCGTCCGGCATAAAGCTGATGATTGCCGTAATCCCCTGAGGAACCGTCTTTGTGGGAATCACAATGATTTCCTTATCTTTTACCAGAGCCTTCGCCTGGTTTGCCGCCAGCACGATATTTTTGTTATTGGGGAGGATAAATACAGTATCTGCATTCACCTGATCGATGGCATTAAGCATATCCTCCGTACTCGGATTCATGGTCTGTCCGCCTTCAATAATATAATCAGCTCCAAGCTCTTTAAAGATCTCGTTTAATCCCTCTCCAATCGAAACGGTAATAAATCCCATCGGTTTGCGAGGTTCGGCCTCTGCCTTCTGCGCGTCCCGGATCAGCTTTTCCTGGTGCTCTTCCCTCATATTGTCGATCTTCATCCGGGAAAGCTGTCCATATGTCAGCCCCTTCTGGATCGCAAGACCGGGATCATTGGTGTGTACATGTACTTTTACCACATCATCATCTGCCACACAAACAATGGAATCTCCGATGGAGGACAGATATTCCTTAAATTCATGTTCATCCTGCTCTGTAAATTCCTTTTCTGTCAGGATGATAAATTCTGTACAATATCCAAATTTGATATCCGCCGTCTCCTGGGCATCAACCTTGGTAACCCGGCTTCCCTCTCCGGGAGCAATAGCGCTTAAGTCGATCTCTTTTCCCTGGAACGCAGCATATGCACCTTTGATCACCTCGATCAATCCCTGACCTCCGGAGTCCACAACGCCTGCTTCCTTCAGAACCGGAAGCATGTCCGGCGTCTTGGCCAGAACCTCCTCTGCATGCTCGATTACCGCCGGGATAAAGACCTCCAGATCATCCGTCTCTTCCGCCATTTCCGCAGCCTTATTCGCAATTCCACTGGCCACTGTAAGAATGGTTCCCTCCTTCGGCTTCATGACAGCCTTATAGGCAGTATCTCTTGCCCTCTGACATGCCGCCGCAAGAATCACCGCATCAATCTCCTTTTCCTCCCGGATCGCCTTCGTAAATCCTCTCAGCAGCTGTGAGAGAATAACTCCTGAATTTCCACGGGCTCCGCGGAGAGACCCGGAAGAGATTGCCTTGGCAAGATCTTTCATATTCCGGTCCGGAAGAGCCATCACCTCTTTTGCAGCAGACATGATCGTCAGAGACATATTTGTCCCCGTATCGCCGTCCGGTACAGGAAATACATTTAATTCATTGATAATCTCTTTTCTTGCTTCAATATTCTGAGCGCCCGCCAGAAACATTCTGGCAAGCATATCTGCATTTATAGTTTTCGTAGCCACTTCTTATGTTCCTCCTTAACTAATCGATGACTCTGACGCCTTCAATGTAGATATTGATCTTGTCCACCGGCATTCCGGAAAACTCTTCCACCCGGTATTTGACGTTACTGATCAGATTATCTGTAACTGCCGAGATGCTGACGCCATAGGCAACGATTATGTGGAAGTCGATCGTGATATGATTCTCATCAGATATCCCCACCTGAATCCCCTTGGTCAGGCTCTCCTTTTTCAGCAGATGAACCAGCCCGTCCTTCATATTGACTGCAGCCATTCCGACGATCCCAAAGCATTCCACTGCAACAGTGCCTGCATATTTTGCGATCACTTCCTGGTCAATTGTTATGATACCCAGATCCGTACTCATGCATCCTTTCATATTTCAAACCTCCACTTTCCATGTCTATACACATAAAACATAATTAAAATTATTATACTCTTTTTCCCCATGTTTTACAATATAGACTACGCCAAAAATAATATCCGGCTGCGCCAAAAAAATCCAGGCCCTAAACAGAACCTGGACTTTTATCTCGTTAAACTAAGCACGCTCTACTTTTCCGGATTTCAGGCAAGAAGTACAAACATACATCTTCTTTGTACCACCGTTTTCCGTCTTTACACGAACTGACTTTACATTTGATTTCCACATCTTTGGTGTTTTTCTATGAGAGTGGCTGACGTTGTTTCCAAAGTGAGCACCCTTTTCACAAATAGCACATTTTGCCATGACTGCACCTCCTAACACTCCGTAATCATCTGTTCTCCAGACTCACAACAATAGTATTCTAACAGATATGTCCTGCAAAAGCAAGCATTATTTTCAAATTAACAAAAGAACAGATTGTACCCAGCCAGAATGCATAATATAATACACAGCACTTCCACAAAAGTATTAGGCAGGACCAGGGCAAGGATAATCCCCACTGCCACCCAGAACAGAGCAAATCCGACCACGCGCTTCATCTTCATGCCCCCGGCATTTTTTTATATTATATGTCTGCGTCATCCAGGATATCCATCACATCTTCTTCTGTCATTTTCTCGTCCTTGTCCCCGGTAAATTTATCAATCACATCCGGAACCATATCCAGGATCTTGGTGATCGTATCCTGATTCTTGATATTAACCAGTCTGGTATGTCCGTTCTGAATGACAAGAACCGCACACGGAGTCATCTTTCCGCCAATTCCCCCGGCGCCCCTCTCCTTTTTCTCCGCATTAAAGGCACCGGCTCCTACGGCAAAAGATACATCCACCAGAGGAAGAATGATCGTGTCATCGATGTGGATCGCTTCTCCTACAACCGTCTTTGATGAGACCACACCGTCCATCCCGTGAAATAAAGCTTCCACCGTTCCTTTAAAATTATTGTCTGCCATCTTTTACATCCTCCTCTATCATTTAAAACTTCTGATATGACGATAAGTCACTCTCACATCTTTGCTCCAGAAAAGACGCAAGGCCGCAAGTGCAATGTGGACCAGTCTGATCCTCCCTCTGACACAAAGTTCCCCTTCCAGCACTCTTTTTTCAAAATCGGGATCCACCAGAAGCGATTCTCCAATCCACGGATACACCACCGAAAGTCCGGCCAGAACCTGTCCGGTCCGGCAGGGATCTTCAAATCCATAATGAACCCTGCCTTTTACCTTCTTAGGTAGAATATGGGAAAGAAGTGTAAGGCCTTCTTTTTTTACCTTCCGGAATGCATTCTTGTGTACTTCGTCAGTGATGAAATCTTCGACCTTTTCTTTTTTCTCTGACAATATCTTTATTTTACCACACAACTTTTCAAATGTATATTTGATCTTTTTGAAAAATCCCCGAATCCGTCCGCTTACTGTCTGAAATAACGACGGCCCTTCTTTCTGATCAGCTTCATTGTCCTTTGCATCTCCTTCATCCTGCGGGACAACACTGGTCTTGCCTTCTTCCACAGCTTTTTCGCTTTCTTTGCGCTCCTTTTCCACTGCCTGCGGTATCTGGGGTTGTTCCTTAACTTCTTCAGATACTTTCTCACGCTCTTCCACTGTTTTTTCCACTTCTGCAGCTGCCTTCTCTTCTTTTTCCAATCCACTCTCCTGATCCGTTTCATCTGTATCCACCTTCTCTTCCATCTCATTTTCCTGGCTGATCCGTTTCCATGCAATGCGGATGTGACAGCGCATCTTTCGATTTTCATAAACTGCCAACAAAGAAACCAGATATAACAGCCATGTGACCCTTATCTTCCCATGGATTCCCTCTATGGTGCCGTCAGATCCAGCCTCTGCCTGATACCGGATGGGAACACACAGGATGATACACACCAGTAATACCAGTATCCCCAGTATCACGGCGATTATAATTCCGATGATCTTCAATATTAACAATAGAATCTGCAGCATCTTATTCTTCCTGTTCTTTTTCTAATATGTAGGAACGGATATTGGCTCCCCTGGTTTCATTATACACTTCCCTGGTCATTTCTTCCACTAGTTCTAATGCTTCCTCATAACCTTTTGTAATCCCGACTACAAAAATCTCCTCCTGTGGGAAGGCAGGCTGCCAAAGCAGAGCTGAATGAAAGATCTCCAGCTGGTTCTTTTCATTCCGGGAAAGGGTGATCAGATAAATATCAGGCTGAAACTTTCCTTTTTTCAGTTTGGAAAGAATCCGGCCTCTCTTTTTTTTCAGCCCTTCTGAAAAATAAAGATGTCTGTAAAACTGCATATCTGTCCACTCCTTTACGACAGTCCTTCTAATAATAATAGGCGTCAAACACCTGCTTGGCAACATCTACTGCTCTGGCTGCACCGTCAGCGCTTTCGATGATCACACTGATGACCAGCTCCGGATTATCCACATTACTCATTCCCACAAACCAGGAATGATCCTTTTCTTTATCGGAACTGTATTCCGCAGTTCCCGTTTTTCCGGCAGCCGTATAGCTCTGTCCGCTTAAAGCTGTTGCAGTTCCATAATCTACGACGCTTTTCATATAGTCCTTCAGCGCTGCGGCCTCTCCAGATGTCATAAGGGTCTTATATTCCTCCGGCATGTTTTTATCAATCTCTGAGCCCGTATAATTTGTGACCGAATCCACCAGATAAGGTTCCATCAGCACACCGCCATTGGCAATGGCCGAGGTGATCAGCGCCATATGATAGGGGCTGACCTGGGTCTGTCCCTGTCCCATAGCTGTCATCATCCGGTCTGCTGCGCTTCCCGATTTGTCTAAGGTAAAACTACTTTTACTATATGGCAGTACAGAAGGCAGGCTGGAATTAAACAACAGATCTTTTGCCGTATCGCGGAAGCCTCCGATGTCCAGCGAAAGCCCGATATTACAAAACGAAGTGTTACAGGAATATGCCAGACTGTCCCGGAAGCTCACTGTTCCGTGCACGTGCCCATTGTAGCAGTGGATCGTCGTGCCGTCCTGCTCGATCGCACCGGTACACTGGTAGGTGTAACTGTCATAATCCACATTTTCTCTCATATATTCCAGTGCCGTCACCAGCTTAAATGTAGATCCGGGTGCATACTGCCCCTGGGTCGCCCTGTTCAGAAGAGAGCTGTCCGGATCCGAATTCAGTGCATCCCAGTTTGCTGATACCGAATTTGGGTCGAAATCGGGTTTGGATACCATAGCAAGGATCTTTCCGGTAGAGGGCTCCAGCACAATCACTGCACCCTTATAGTTTCCAAGTGCATTTGACGACGCCTGCTGAAGATCGGCATCCAGTGTTGTCACCACCGTATCCCCGATATTTTTCTGATCCTGAAACTCATTTTTTAATTTTTCCAGGAAAAATGCATTTGAGGTCAGAAGCTCAAAATTCATCTCCGACTCCAGGCCTGATTTTCCCTGGTCGCTGTATCCCACCACATGGGCAAAAACATTACCGTAAGGATATTCCCTTACTTCCGTACCGTCAGGCTGGACCTCTGAATGAGCCAGTACGTTTCCGTTCCGATCAATAATATCCCCTCTGACTACGCGGTCAGCATAGGAATCCTGTCTGGCATTATAAGGGCTGCGGATAATATCCCGGCTCTCTGTCACCTGAAAATAAACGATATATCCCATCAGCACAAGGAATAATGCTACAAAGAAATATGTGACCCTAGCGAACTCTTTGTTTCCTCGCTGCTTTTCTTTTTTCTTCTTCCTGTCTTGTTTTTCTGCTTCTCTGCGGTCTTTGCGTGACATTGCCTGCTTTTCCAGCTCTCGTCTTTGCTTCCTGTCCGCTTCTCTTTGCTCGTATCCTTTCCTTCTTCTTTCTTTCAATGATCTCTTCCTCGTCCTCTCTTAAAATATAAAGTCCCTGTATAATCGCAAACATGATCAACGTGCTTAAGAGTGAACTTCCGCCGTAGCTTACCAGCGGAAGCGTCACACCGGTAGACGGAATAAACTTTGTCACACCGCCGATCGTAAGAAATACCTGAAAGATGTAACAGGTGCCAAGTCCCAGCGCCACCATTTTGTAAAACATGCTGTGCAGCTGCATGGCAATATTGAGAAACATAATATAAACACTTACACACACCAGAATGATGCAGAGTGCAAAAATGATGCCCATCTCCTCTGAGATAGCCGAAAAGATAAAATCTTCTGCCGCTACCGGGATGGTATCCGGCTCCCCCTGAAACAGCCCCATTCCGAACCATCCTCCGGTGCCGATCGCAAACAATGACTGGGCGACCTGATAGCCTCCGTTATCATAAGCAGCAAAGGGATCTCTCCATACGATCACTCGCGTCCTTACATGGCCAAACAGATAATATGCCGCCACCGATGCCACACTCCCTGCCCCCAGGCCTGCCAGCACATAAAGCGGCTGTCTGGTGGCAACATAGAGCATTGCCAGGTACACCACAAAAATAATGAGCGCAGCGCCCAGATCCCTGGACACCACCAGGATCAGCACATGAAAGGCAGCCACTGCTGTCGTAATCACAATATTCCGGAATTCCAGCGACTTTTTAAAACTGGATGCCACAAAAAACACAAAAATAATCTTCACCAGTTCTGAAGGCTGAATGCTGATGCCGCCAATGGAAAATCCCAGCATGGCTCCGTAGGACACCTGCCCGATGACTACTACGATAGCCAGGGAAAACAGTCCTGCCACCGCATAAAAAGTCCGCCACTCCGAAAGTTTTTTGAACTTCCGTATGATCACGGGCACCACCAGGCTGACAGCAATCGCCCCTGCCGCAATGATATATTGTTTAAACGCTTTTTCATAATCCAGCCTTGTCAGCATGATCATCCCGACACAGAGCAGCATACACATATTATTTACCACCAGTCTTGAGACCTTTGGATAAATATTGGTATACAGAAGAATCGTAGCCCCAAAAAGAACTACCTGCATCAGATAAAACGCAAGCATCCGGATATCCTCTGTCTTAAGATACATAACCATATATGCTACCAGCTGGATTGCAAACATCAATACATTCTGCTTTTTCAGGAGGCTTCTCTTCCTGTCCGGATCCGAATATCCGAAGATACTGAAACACAGATATGTATAGATCGTCATCAATATGATCATCAGATATTTTGATACTTCTACAATAATGTTGACCAATCTTCCACCTACTTTACTCCCCTTTTAAAATGTCCTCTTGTATATTCCATTTCAGGGCTCTTTATTTTCTCGTTCTTCAAAAAAGCCTTATGATATGTATGTATCATCAAAGACGTCTCCTGTCCGGACTCCGTTGAAAAGTCAAGTCTGATTTCCCCCGGATGCATAGGACGGATTTCTTCCGCCAGATCTGCCAGGAACAGCGGCGCTGAATTATAAATTACATTATAACAGTAGTCGCAGCATGTTTTCACTGCAAATTTTTTCCGATACCGGTCGCTGATATACAGATATCCAGGTTTTTTTTCGCATCTGCCGGTCGTCTTTCTGATACAGTTTGCCGTTACCATCACCGGCTGATATCCATATGCAGCCAGTGTCTGTCCCTGGATCCCAAGGAAAAAAAGCTCCTTCTGATTCAGCTCCGGAGAGGCAGTCACTCCCTGAATTCCCTCTCTGAGAAAAAGCTCTCTGCTGTATCGGTTACATACATACAGATTATAGTCTGCCCGGACCGGCTTATCATAACCCTTTTCCCTGAGAAAGTTCAGACTCTCCAGGTTCCGGATCAGCACCCCGTCATAATCCTCCAGAACCGATGCATAATCTCTTCCAAACTTCTTACGGATCTCTTCCCGGAAAATATAAGGCATCGCAAGATAAAATTCCTTCTCTGCCCCTGTCTTTTCCATAATCTTTTTTACTACCGGACGGCTCCCCGTCATACTGTCTATATAAATCCGCGATATACCTTCACAGTCCGCTGCCGCCTCCAGCTGAGGCACCGACTGAACCAGCGCAGACAATATCAGGGACGTCCCCTCTTCTTCCTTCTCAATCTGAAAAGGCCTGCTGCTGTCCACATTCCTCCGGTGCGGCGCAAGAATCTCCTGCGTCAGCCGTTCGAGAGCATTTCTCCTTAATTCATTGACCGCCTGCATGGGAAGGAAGAGATTTCCTTCCATGGAAATTTCCAGATTTTCGAACTGAAACTCTGAATTTCCTGTCTTTCTCATCTGCTTTTCCACCCGATCTTTATTAAGCGGCTGTCTGAGAGCCGACTCCGGAACCGGTCCTTCACATTCCACGGCCAGATCCTGATACTCCACTAACAGTTTAACATGGTTTTCCGGTGAAAATGTTAACTTCCCATTAATTTTTTCTTGTATTTTGAAAGTTCCCGTCGATTTTTTTTCTTCCTCTGCCGCAGGTCTCTTGAGAGAGATCATCTGCTTTCCGTTATGCTGCCTGTAGTATCCTTCTGTATATCCCCGTCTCTGATATGCCCCGTACAGACGGCGTCTGTCTTCTTCCTTCACCGCATAAGGCCTGGTTCCATCCAGATAAAGATCAGCATATCTGCGGTAAATTTCTACTACCTCAGCAACATACTCCGGCCGCTTCATCCTTCCTTCGATCTTGAAGGAGTCTATGCCTGCTTTCAGAAGCTCCGGCAGCAGATCAATGGTGCAAAGATCCTTCATGCTCATCAGGTCTGCCGGCTTCTCTCCCTTCACTGCATAAGGAAGGCGGCAGGGCTGGGCACACTGTCCCCGGTTTCCACTTCTTCCGCCGATCATGCTGCTCATCAGACACTGACCGGAGTAACAGTAGCACAGCGCTCCATGGACAAAACATTCTACCGCAAGTCCCGTCTTCTCTTTTATATTCCGGATCTCTTCCAGCGACAGCTCTCTGGCCGGAACGACGCGCACATAGCCTTTTTCTTTTAAAAAGGCAGCGCCTCCTGCTCCTGTCACCGTCATCTGGGTACTGGCATGCAGCTCCATGTCCGGAAACGCCTCACGGATCAGTTCCCCTGCCCCCAGATCCTGCACGATTACCCCGTCCAGTCCCTGCCGGTAAAACGGGAGAAGGAAGTCATATACATCCATCAGCTCCGATTCCTTGATCAGGGTATTGACTGTCAGATACATTTTACGTCCGTGGATATGTACGTAATCCAACGCCTCCAGAAGCTCCTTTTCCTGGAAATTTTCTGCATAAGCCCGGGCTCCGAAACGGGAACCGCCCACATATACCGCATCTGCTCCTGCACAGACCGCTGCCTCAAGACACTCATAGGATCCGGCAGGCGCCAATATCTCCACTTGTTGTTTCTTCATATCTTTCCCCTTGAAAAAAGGCTGTCCAAAGACAGCCTATTTTTTGCGATTATTTTTGATCTCTGTTTCCAGCTGGACAATTTTCATCTGCAGGTCTTTGTTCTCTTCTTTTAACTTGTCCATAGCCTTTTCTGCATTTTCCAGTTTGATCTGAACCGAAATCAACTCATGCTTCAGATCATACATCTCTTTATCTTTTGTCTCGATGTCGCTCTCCAGCGTGCCGCCCTGCTTTTTCGCTTTAAAATAGTCGTCGGCTATATTAAGGGCCAGCAGGATGCTTCTCGTCTCTGCGCTCTGCTTTCGGTAGCCGTCGCTGCTGCTGCACTCCTCGATTTTATGATTCAGGTAGGTAGACACCTTCTGCAGGTACTCTTCACTCTCAAAACCACTGAGTGTAAATACCTTTCCCCCGATTAATACTTCCGTATAATTTTTTGATGATGCCATGAGAAGCCTCCTCGAACTTTCCTAATCTTGATAACTATTATAAACTAATCTGCTGTAAAAACCAACTATTTTTTTTCCCAGGGGATCCCCAGGTGCCGCCATGCGTGCTCTGTGACGATCCTGCCTCTTGGAGTCCTCTGAATAAACCCGTTTTTCAGAAGATAAGGCTCCAGGACATCCTCAATGGTTCCTGCATCTTCCCCCAAAGCCGCGGCCAGTGTATCCAGCCCTACCGGACCTCCGTCAAATTTTTCGATCATTACAAGCAAGAGGTCCCGGTCTGTCTGATCCAGTCCTTCCTTGTCCACATCCAGGAGATCCAGAGCATAGTCTGCCACTTCCTTTGTAATATAACCATCATACTTGACCTGGGCAAAATCGCGGACTCTCTTTAAGAGCCGGTTTGCAAGTCTTGGCGTTCCCCGGGAACGTTTTGCCAGGGCTTCGGCGCCTCTTTCATCGATCCCGACTTCCAGCACTTTTGCTGAGCGCAGAATAATTGTCTTTAACTCCTCGATGGTATAATACTCCATCCGGTTCACCACGCCAAACCGGTCCCGAAGAGGCGCCGTCAGCATTCCTGCCCGGGTTGTGGCTCCCACCAGGGTAAATTTCGGAAGATCCAGACGAATCGATCTGGCGCTCGCTCCCTTTCCGATCATGATATCGATGGCATAGTCTTCCATTGCCGGATACAGAACTTCTTCTACCTGTCGGTTCAGGCGGTGGATCTCATCCACAAACAGCACATCTTTCTCCTGAAGGTTATTTAAGATGGCTGCCATTTCCCCCGGCTTTTCAATGGCAGGTCCGGAGGTAATCTTCATATTGACCTGCATTTCATTTGCAATAATACCTGCAAGAGTTGTCTTTCCAAGGCCCGGAGGGCCATAAAAAAGCACATGATCCAGTGCTTCATTCCTGGCCTTTGCCGCTTCAATATAGATTTTTAAGGTCTCTTTTGCTTTCTCCTGGCCGATATAATCCTCCAGAAGCTGGGGCCGGAGATTGTTTTCTATTTTTTTATCTTCTTCCAGATTTTCTGTCGTAATGATTCGTCTGCTCATGCCTGCTCCTTATCTACTAAAACGCCATATTTTTCAATGCCTGTTTTAATAAATCTTCTGTCTCCATATCTTCTGTCCAATCTACCTGACGAACGGCCTTAAGCGCCTCCGTACTTCCATACCCCAGGGCCACCAGGGCCTGTACTGCATCATTTTGCGCATCCCCGATATGCGCCGGTAGTTCCGCAGATTCTCCGCCGCCTGGCATATCATGGGACAATGCATCTTCCAGGTTCAGCTTATCTTTGAGCTCCAGGATCAGTTTTTCTGCCGTCTTTTTCCCGATTCCAGGCGCCTTGCAGACCGCCTTCACATCTCCGGCCGCCACAGCAAACCTGAGATCATCCGGCGTCAGAGCGGATAAAATCCCCAGTCCTCCTTTGGGTCCGATGCCGCTGACCCCGATCAGAAGACGGAACACCTGGAGTGCGTCTCTGGTCAGGAATCCATAAAGCTTCATTGCATCTTCCTTGACACTCAGATAGGTATATATTTTCACCTCACTGCCGGCCGGTGTAAGCCGTGCCATATCCTGCCCGGACATATAGATTCCGTAGCCGACCCCTCCTACGTCTACGATCACTTTATCTTCTTCAAAAGAATCCAGTATTCCCCTGATATATGAAATCATAATTCCTCCTAAAACTGTATGTTTACAAGTCTTTTCAGCATGCCGGCCGCTACAGCGCCGATAAAAAATCCGGTGATCATCCCTGCCACAAGGAGTACCGGAAGATAATACATGACACTGTATGTCTCCACCACGATCATTGCCACTGCCAGCTGCCCGATATTATGAGATACTCCGCCTGCAAGGCTGATTCCCATGACGCTAAATCCTCCCTGGCGTTTCAAAAGCGCCATCACGGTCAGACTGAAAAGACCGCCCGCAAGGCTATAGATAATGCTGAAATAATTTCCAAACAAAAATCCGGATAATAGCACTCTGACGATGGATAAAAGATAGGTTTCCTTCAGACTCAATTTATAAAGAGCAACCACGATAATCAGATTTGCCAGTCCAAGCTTTATCCCTGGTATGCCGATCTGAAACGGGATCAGTGACTCTATATAGCTGAATATTAATGCCAGCGCCGTAAAAACACCAAAATAAGCGACTCTGCTTTTCAAGCCTTTTCCTCCTAGTTTGTCACAGCATCCATCTGGCTGCTCTCACTGCTCTCTACTTCTACGACCACCTTATTAGGCAGGCAGATGATACTCTCCCCTTGTCGGGAAACCGCACGCTGATTGACACAGAGCTGATCCGGACAGTCCGCCTCTATCATATCTGCCTTTCCGTTTTTTATCTGCAGTATATTGGTTCCGCCGTTGATCTCGATCTCCTGGTCTTCTGAAAGGCTGTAGGTTCCTTCCAGCTTTCCGTTTACCTTAACAGTTACCTTGCCTGCGCCGTCGCTGCCGATTACCTGATGAGCCAGAAATGCAAGCAGTGCAATACACACGATCAGAATGATCAGGATGATATCTTTTTTCTGTAATTTTATTTTCATCGCAAAATACCCCTTTTTTTCTCTAGCCACTATTTTAACACAACAAATCTTTGCCATCAACTACATGTCATGCTATAATAGCACTGATAAATTTAAAATCTGAGGTGCATATATGAAATATAAAAAGTTAGCCGCGCTGCTGACGGTGTCTGTCCTGATACTGTCCGGCTGTTCGGGGCTGCCTTCTCAGCGGAATCAGACTTACACCGATACTTTATTTGATACCGCCATCAGCGTCAGGATTTATGACGCGGCAGATGATTCTGTCCTGAAGGGCTGTGAAAAATTGTGCAAAAAATATGATTCCATGTTTTCAGACAAGAGAGAAGACAGTGAAATATCAAAAATAAACCAGGCAGGGGGATCCCCGGTGGAAGTTTCGGACGAGACCATTACACTGATCAAAAAGAGTATCTATTATAGCAAGCTGTCCGGCGGACTTTTTGATATTACCATCGGTTCTGTATCCAGTCTCTGGGATTTTAATTCTGAAGCTCCTGCCGTACCCGATGCCGCTGCAATTGCTGATGCGGTCAGCCATGTAAACTATAAAAACATTATGATACGTGATAATACTGTCCGCCTTCTGGATCCTTATGCCAGACTGGATGTTGGAGCCATTGCAAAGGGCTATATTGCCGACCGGCTGAGAGATTATCTGGAAGAGGAAGGAATCCACCATGCCCTGATCGATCTTGGCGGCAATATCATCGCCATGGGTTCCAAGCTGGATGGCTCTGATTATAATATCGGTATCCAGGAACCCTTCGCCAAAACGGGCACGCCTGTTACTTCTGTAAAGCTTTCTGACAAAACCATCGTGACCTCCGGCGTCTATCAGCGGTATTTCAAGGACGGGGATAAAATTTACCACCATATCCTGGATCCTTCTACCGGATACCCTTGTGAAAATAATCTTTACAGCGTAACGATCATCACAGACTCTTCTCTGACGGCGGATACTCTCAGTACCACCTGCTTCCTGCTGGGATATGACAAGGGAATGAATCTGGTCAATCAGCTGGACAATGTGGATGCGGTATTTATTACGAACGATGATCAGATTCATTATTCGAAAAATTTTCAGCACAAACAATAAAAATCTGTTATAATAAAAGATATCCTGAATCATGGAGAAAAAGTAAAGACACTTTCTGAAACCCTCCTCCGTGAGACAGGATATCTCTTTTTGTTTAATGCCAGGGGAAATCCCCTGGCATTAAAAATTTTCTGTATTCATTTTAATAATAAGTAAAAGTTGAAAACAGCGCTGCTCCAAATACTGTGACAAACAGTATGGAAATCACAAGAATGACTGCATAAATGATCAGATAAGCTCTACAGTAATTTCTGCGGTTCACATTCCCGTTTTTTCCAAATGCCCATACCAGATAAATGATCAGTCCCACACAGGGGATCATCATCACCAGAATGGTCAGGATCCATTCTCCCATACTAAGCGGTGACTGATCCATCCCGGGCTCATAGCCCTGCTGATAATTCGGCTGATACTGCTGATTGGGATTTGGCCCGGCATTATAGTAATAATTTCCCTGATACTGGTACTGCTGCTGTCCGGCATTGGGGTCTGTATACTGCTGCTGTCCGGCATTCGAGCCGTTCTCAGGCTGCTGCGTCGTTTCCTGGTTGTCTTGTGTGTTGTCAAAATTCTGATCCATATCCTGTCCCCCGTTTTTACTCTAGAGAATAATCTTCTTTGGACATTTCTCGGCACAGGCTCCACATCCCGTACATTTTTCCGGATCAATATGTGCAATATTATCCACAACCTTAACTGCATCAAACTGGCAGACTTTCTCACACATCTTACATCCGATACATCCAACAGAACATGCCGTCATTACATCCTTGCCCTTGTCCTTAGAGCCGCACTGAACCAGATGCTTCTGATCATACGGAACCAGCTCGATCAGTTTTCTCGGGCAGGCATCGATACATTTTCCACATGCCTTGCAGGCATCCTTATCAACTACTGCCACACCGTCAACCACATGGATCGCATCAAACTGACAGGCCTTTACACAGCTTCCCTCTCCCAGGCAGCCATAGGCACAGGCCTTCGGTCCGTTTTTCTGCATCATATTGATCATCACACAGTCGTGGATGCCTTCATAATCATAGGTCTGTTTGGCCACTTCACAGGTCCCTGCACATTTCACAAATGCGACCTCATGTACCTGTTCTCCTGCGTCGACTCCCATGATCTCTCCGACCTTTGCGGCCACAGGAGCGCCTCCCACCGGACACGCACCTACCGGCGCCTCACCGGCAGCGATCGCTGCAGCCAGTCCGGAACATCCCGGGTATCCGCATCCGCCACAGTTATTCCCGGGGAGAACTCCTAAGATCTCTTCTTCTCTTTCATCCACTTCTACTGCAAACTTTTTGTCAGCAAGACCGAGGAAAATACCAATGAATAATCCAGTACCGCCTACAATCACTGCAGCCAAAATAATTCCTGTTATACTCATGCTTCTCTTCCTCCTATATCAGTCCCGAGAATCCGAAGAATGCAATCGCCATCAGAGTTGATGTCAGAAGGACGATCGGCATTCCCTTAAAGGACTCCGGAATATCGTTATATTCCATCTTCTCTCTGATTCCCGCCAGCAGAACAATGGCGATCAGATACCCGACACCTGTTGCAAAACCATTGACTACGCCTTCCAGGATATTGTAGCCATCCTGAACGTTGTTAAGAGCTACACCCAGAACCGCACAGTTGGTTGTGATCAGAGGCAGGTAAACGCCCAGTGCATTGTAAAGTGACGGAACAAACTTTTTCAAAAACATTTCTACAATCTGTACCAGGGCCGCAATGACCAGGATAAATACGATCGTATTCAGATAATCAAAGCCCAGCGGCTTTAAAATAAACGTATAAAGAAGTCCTGCTACCAGAGATGCCAGCGTGATAACGAAGATAACTGCTCCTCCCATTCCCACGGCTGTCTCTGTCTTTTTGGAAACTCCAAGGAAGGAACAGATTCCAAGGAACTGACTGAGCACGACATTACTTACAAGCGCAGAACCAACTGCGATTAAAATCAAATCTCCCATCTTTTTCCCTCCTATTTATTTCCTTTTTCGGACATAGATGCACATCCGGCACAGGTTGCACAGTCAGCGCCGCAGCCAGACTGAATCTTGGAAGCATCTTTGCCTTTCTTTTCCATGCTGATCTTTACCTTATTCTGGATCGCAGCAAGCATTGCCAGTACCAGGAAGGCTCCCGGAGCCAGGATAAAGATCGTTACCGGAACATATCCGCCGGTGCCTGCCGCCTCATCTGCCAGCGGCAGAATCTGATAGCCGAACACCTGACCCGCGCCGATAATCTCACGGACAATACCGATGGCGATCAGAGCCACCGTAAATCCAAGCCCCATTCCCAGTCCGTCAAAAATGGACGGAAGCACAGGATTCTTGGATGCATAACTTTCTGCACGTCCAAGGATAATACAGTTTACTACGATCAGTGGAATATAGATTCCCAGGGAATCGTAAAGGGAGGGGGTAAATCCTTCCATCAGGAAATCCACAATTGTTACAAAGGAAGCCACAACTACGATAAAAGCAGGCATCCGGACAGAATCCGGAATGATCTTACGCAGCATGGAAATCAGCATGTTGGACATAACCAGAACTGCTGTTGTGGACAGTCCCATTCCGATACCATTCATCGCTGAAGTTGTAACCGCAAGAGTCGGACACATACCCAGCAGTAACACGAAAATCGGATTTTCATCTATGATACCATTTTTCAATCTTTCGCCACATGAATTCATCAAAACACCTCCTAAAATGCATTCTGGAAATAAGCAAGTGCCGCATTGACAGCACCGGTGACTGCTCTTGTTGTGATGGTGGCTCCGCTTAAGGCATCAACAGGCTCTCCTTCGCCGCCGTCTTTCGATACATAAAACTGATCTGTCTGCACGCCTACATACTGCTCATAGAAAGAGGGTTCTGTCGCTTTCATTCCAAGACCCGCCGTCTCGCTGATGGAAAGGAAGGAAACACCATTTACCGTCCCATCTGCCGTGATGCCGACGGTAATCTGAATATCTCCGCCATAGCCTTCTCCGTCTGTGGTAGTGATCACATATCCGGTCTTACCGCCGTCTACCGCACAGACTTCGTCAATACTTCCTTTGATCCCAAGATCTTTGATCACCTGATCTGCAATATCCGTATCTACATCTATCGATTCAAACGCATCTTCATCTACATCCGGAAATACTGCCTGCCACGCCTCTTTCTTGGCATTTTCTTCAGACTGTGCAATCGGGTCTTTGGTTATTTCATAGGCAGCTCCCAGAAGCAGCCCGGAAACCAGGGTGATCACAGTAAGGATTATCGTGTTCTTAATTATCTTATTCATTATTTTTCTCCTCCTTTACCGAATGGTTTTGGAAGAGTAACCTTCTCGATCAGCGGAACCAGAAGGTTACTGATGATGATCGCATAGGAAACTCCCTCTGCCGATCCTCCGAAAATACGGAACAGACCAGTCAGAACACCAAGGATAATTCCGTAAACATACTGTCCCTTCGGCGTGATCGGAGAAGTGACATAATCGGTAGCCATAAACCAGGCTCCCAGCATCAGACCGCCGCCGCACAGATGCGCCGTAATATACTGCGGATCAAAGAAGCCGATCTCCGGATGCGCTACATGTCCGAAGATACCTACGAAAATCACGAATGTCACGATATAGGTCCCCGGAATACGCAGGTCGATCACTCCCATCAGGATCAGGAAGATTGCGCCGATGATAATCGCAATCACGGAGGTCTCGCCAATCGTACCCGGGATCGTTCCGATCATCATATCGATCGTACTGATCTGATCCATAGCCCCCTCTTTTACATATGCCAGAGGCGTAGGGCCGGTAACTCCGTCATAAACAAAGCTGGTCATCGGGCCTGCGAAGGACAGCAGAAGGAAACATCTTGCTCCCAGTGCAGGGTTCATAAAGTTCTGCCCCAGTCCTCCAAACAGCTGCTTTACAATCAGGATGCCAAATACACTTCCCAGGGCGCCCATCCACCAGGGTGCTGTCGGAGGCATATTCAGTCCCAGCAGAAGGCCTGTCACAACCGCGCTGAAGTCTCCTACTGTCACTTTTTTATGCATCAGTTTTTCATATATGTATTCTGTAAGAACTGCCGCAACAACGGTGCTGATCAGCATGATCAGCGCTGACAGTCCAAAGTTCCATACCCCAAAAATGGCTGACGGCAACAGCGCAATGGTCACCATGAGCATAATATTGCCTGAGGTAATTCTGGAACGGATATGTGGTGAAGACGATACTTTCAATTTGTTCTCACTCACGTTTGTTCACCTCTTCCTCTTCATTCTTTCTTTATTTTTTCTTGCGGTTTGCAAGTGCAATCTTTCTCATGGAACCGATCGCCTGTTTCAGCTGCCGTTTTGCCGGACATACATAGCTGCAGGATCCGCATTCCATACATTCAAGGCCCTCATGCTTCACAAATTTCTCTTCATCATGATGCTCTGCATAATCTGCCAGTCTGGACGGAATCAACCGGCTCGGACAGGCCTCAACGCATCGTCCGCAGTTGATACATGCCGTCGGTTCAAACTTCGACACCTCATCCTTTGTAAATGCAAGGATAGAAGAAGACGTCTTCGTCACCGGCACATCCAGAGATACCATGGCAAATCCCATCATCGGTCCTCCGGAAATCAGCTTTTCAGGTTCTGTCTTGAATCCTCCGGCCGCTTCTACCAGCTCTTCATGATTAATTCCAAAAGGAACCTTGAAGTTGCCAGGCTCATTGACCGCATCTCCGCTCACCGTCACGATACGTTCCATCGAAGGCTTGCCTTCTGCTACTGCCTGATAAATACTGATCATAGTGGCCACATTATCTACCACGCAGCCAGCGTCAGCCGGCAGCATTGCGGAATTGATCGCCCTTCCTGTGGTCGCATAGATCAACTGACGCTCACCGCCCTGCGGATACTTGGTCTTCAGTGACAGTACCTCCATCCGCGGCTCGTCTTTTGTCAGTTCCTTCAGTCTGGCGATGCAGTCCGGTTTATTGTCCTCCACGGCAAACAGTCCTTTTGCATTGTCGAAAAGCTTAAGGACGATCTTCATGCCGCCGATCAACTTCTCCGGCATCTCCAGCATTGCACGATAGTCAGCTGTAATATACGGCTCGCACTCTGCACAGTTTGCAATGACATAATCAATTTTATCCGGTTCCTTCGGAGACAGTTTCACTCTGGTCGGGAAACCAGCTCCGCCCATGCCGACGATTCCTGCGTTTCCGATTGTCTCCAGAATCTCTTCCTTGGACATCTCCTCAATCGGCTTTACCTCCGGATAATCCACCTCTTCATATTCCCCATCGTTCTCTACGATGATACTGTTGACGGTTCCACCTGTCGGGTTCAGGCGGGGGCTGACAGCCTTAACGGTTCCAGACACAGAAGCATACACCGGAGCAGACACAAAGCCTCCTGCCTCTGCAATCATCTGTCCCTTTAAAACCCGGTCTCCCACTGCCACGATGGGCTTCGCAGGCGCACCGATATGCTGGGATACCGGATACACCAGATCCCCCTTCGGCTTCAGTTCGACGATCTCTTTATCCTTCGCCAGATCCTTGCCGTCGTCAGGATGAATTCCACCTTTAAATGTTAACAATGCCATCCCATTTTTCCTTCCTTCCTTTATACTCTATATTTAATAATACAAGAAAATGAACAGATTATCCAGTGAATCATGTCATTTCTTTGTATATTTCCACGAACATCTTGTCTGTTTTTTAACACACAAAAAAGATAGAGGCACCGTCGCCTCTATCCTCCTTGATATCATAAATATTATAATTATTCTGTACTTTTAGACTAGGATTATTCTTCCTCTGCCGTGTTTTCATCTGCTGTTTCTTCCGTGTTTGTTTCCAGTGCTTTCATACTCAGACTGATCTTTTTCTCTTCTTCATTAAGATCTACGATCTTTGCGGTAATCTCCTGACCCACATTCAGCACATCGGAAGGCTTATCCACATGCGCTTTGGAAATCTGGGAAACATGGAGCAGAGCATCTACTCCCGGAGCAAGTTCTACAAAGGCTCCGAAATCAGTCATCCTGGCTACTCTTCCCTGAATGATCGTTCCAGGCGCATACTTTTCTGCCGCATCTGCCCACGGATTCGTCTCCGGGAACTTTAAGCTTAACGCAATCTTGGTATCGTTGATATCTTTGATCAGGACTTCCAGCTTTTCTCCTACCTTAAATACCTTCTTCGGATTCTCGATCCGTCCCCAGGACATCTCAGAGATATGAAGCAGACCGTCTACGCCGCCAAGATCGATAAATGCTCCGAAATCTGTTACATTCTTAACGGTTCCCTCGATCCTGTCACCGACTTTAAGTTTTGCAAACAGCTCTCTCTGCTTCTCAGCTCTTTCAGCCACCAGAAGCTGTCTTCTGTCACCGATCACGCGGTTCCTTCTCGGATTAAACTCACTGATGACGAATTCAATCTCCTGATCCTGATATTTGCTCAGATCCTTCTCATAAGTATCGGATACCAGGCTGGCCGGGATGAATACACGGGCTTCATCAACCACAACACTTAAGCCTCCGCCGAGGATCTGTGTTACCGGCGCCTTCAGTACTTCATGATTTTCATAGGCTTCTCTTAATCTCTCATTGCCTTTTTCGGCAAGCAGACGTTTATATGTCAACAGCACCTGACCTTCACCGTCGTTTACCTTTAAAACCTTTGCAGTCATGGTATCTCCCACGGAAACCATCGTCGTCAGATCCGCATTCGGCTCATTTGTATATTCATTTCTTGTGATAATGCCATCAGCCTTATAACCTATATTTAAAATGATCTCATCGGGTTTTACATCGATGACAGTACCATCTACAACCTCTCCATTTCTGATTGTCTTAAAAGACTCTTCCAACATCTGTTCGAAAGTTAATTCTGACATATAGCTTTGAACCTCCTCAATTATTTTATTGGGCGTGGATGCCCCTGCTGTAATACCTACTGTTTCCACGGACCTTAATTGATTCATATCCAAATCGTCAAGTGTCTGTATATAGTACGTATTTTCACATGCATTTCTGCAGATTTCAAATAACTTCTGGGTATTGGAACTGCGCTTGTCGCCGATCACGATCATCGCCTCCACCCTTTCTGCAATCCTTGCGGCCTCTTCCTGCCGTTCTTTTGTAGCATTACAGATCGTATTTAAAACAATTATATCATACTCTTTTTTCCGGATGATTTCAACCAAATCTTTAAATTTATTGTAATTAAATGTCGTCTGGGAAACAATACATATCCGGCGGTTCTCATCCTCTAACGAAAATGCTTCCGCATCCTGTGCTGTCTGGACCACAACAGCATCTCTTCCTGCCCATCCGCGGATCCCCTGTACTTCGGGATGCTCTTCGTTGCCGATGATCACGATCACCGCTCCCTTGCCACTTTCTTCTTCCGCAATCCGGTGGATTTTTTTGACAAAGGGACAGGTGGCGTCCACACAGGTCAGCCCTCTCTTTTCCAGCCGGTCATATACTTCTCTTGAAACACCATGGGAGCGGATAATTACGATTCCCTTTTCCAGTTGGTCCAGCTCCTCTTCCCGGCTGATCACTTTTACACCTTTCTGTTCCAGATCTCTGACCACTTCCGCGTTATGGATAATCGGGCCGTAAGTATAGATCTGTTCCTCCGGATGGAGACTCACCTGTTCATAGACGGTATCTACCGCCCTCTTCACGCCGAAACAAAAACCGGCAGTCTTTGCTAGTTCAACTTTCACATAAACTCTCTCCTTACCTGTTGTCTCTATCCCCGGCACAATGACACAATCGTCTGCACGACCTCCGGTATCGTCATATCCGAACTGTCTACCAGGACTGCATCCTGCGCCTTTTTCAAAGGAGCGATCTTCCTGTTGGAATCACGTTCGTCACGCTCTTTAATGTCCGCCATGATTTCTTCCAGGACTGCTCTTTCTCCCTTTTCTTCCAGCTCCCGGTACCGGCGCATGGCACGTGTCTCCACGCTGGCGGTCAAAAACACCTTTACATCTGCATCCGGAAGTACACAGGTGCCGATATCTCTTCCATCCATGATCACGTCTGCGTCTTCTGCCAGTTTTCTCTGAAGTTCCAGAAGTTTTTTTCTGACAGCCGGGACCGCCGCACATCTGGATGCCATATTTCCCACGGCTTCTTCCCTGAGTCTCCCGGTGATATTCGTTCCATTTAAATATACCTGCTGGCTGCCATCCTCATAGCGGATCGTGACCTGTGCTTCTTTGCAGGCCTCTTCCATCTTTTCCGGCTCCATGGGAGAGATTCCCCGATCCAGAAAAAACACCGCCAGCCCCCGGTACATGGCTCCCGTATCTACATATACAAATCCCAGTTCTTCTGCCGCCAGCCGGGCTATCGTACTTTTACCCGCTCCGGCCGGGCCGTCAATTGCAACTTTATATCCCATATTATTTTTCCTTTCTAACCTTTCTTTTCCATATCAGATATTCCACATCCGGCCGCATATCCGGTCGACCAGGCTATCTGGAGGTTAAATCCTCCGGTCACCGCGTCCAGATCCAGGATCTCTCCGGCAAAATATAATCCTCTGATCAACTTCGATTCCATTGTGCCAGGATCAATCTGCCGGGTGCTGACTCCGCCCTTCGTGATAATGGCTTCCCGGTAATCTCGAAGCCCTGTCAGCGTCAGGTCAAAATGCTTCATCAGACCGATCAGTCTCTGACGCTCCTCTTTGGTAACAGCATTTACCTTCTTTTCTGCCGGGATACCGCTTCGTCTGACCATGACAGGAATCAGCTTTGCCGGGAACAGTCTTCCCAGAGAATTTTTAAACTGGCGGTTTTTATTCTCCTCAAAATCCCTGATCAGGCGGCGATCCAGCTGTTCCTCCGACAGCGCGGGCTTCAGGTCTATCTCCAGGATCAGCTCCTTTTTCCGGCACAGTATCCTGCCTATATGGCTGCTTGCAGTCAGCATCAGCGGTCCGCTCACGCCATAATGTGTAAACAGCATCTCGCCAAACTCTTCATAGAGAAGCTTCTTTCCATCTCTGACACGCGCGCGTACATTTCTAAGCGACAGCCCCTGCAGCTGAGGCACCCAGTCTTCTTTACACTCCATAGGTACAAGTGACGGAATGCATTCGACAATCTGATGGCCCAGCTTTTCTGCAAACCGCATGCCGTCTCCGGTGGAGCCTGTCGAAGGATAAGACAGTCCTCCCGTAGCGATAATACCGGCTGCACCTGTTTCCTTGATACCGCCATCCAGCAAAAAGCCCTGAAATCCATTTTCATTCACAAGGATATCTTCTACCCCGCAGTTCAGTCTGATCTCCACTCCGCGTTTCTTCAATACCTTTTCCAGCCCGCGTATCACATCCGAAGAATGATCGGACGCCGGAAACACCCGCTCTCCCCGTTCAATTTTTGTTTTTACGCCAGCCTCCTCAAAAAAACGGATCACATCCTGATTGCTGAATCCATAAAAACTGCTGTATAAAAATTTTTGATTAGATATGACAGCATCAAACAGTCCTTCCATATCGCAGGCATTCGTAATATTACATCGTCCCTTGCCTGTAATAAAAAGCTTTCTTCCAAGCCGGTCATTTTTTTCGAAAAGGATTACCCGGTGTCCCTGGCCTGCCGCCGCTGCCGCCGCAAACATTCCGGCAGCTCCGCCGCCGGCAATCAAAACCTTACTCATACGTTCCCTCTTCCCGGAACCCTGACATCTTTACTGTGTCTTCCACCATATTCATCTCATCCTTACTGTACACCTGATATTCATCCCAGATCTGCTCCAGCATCTCCAGTCTGTCGATGACTTCATCCTGCTTTTTCATACACAGAGCCACCACCAGCGCATTGACAACACTCAGAGGTGCCACCAATGAGTCCACGATAGACGCCATGTCACTTCTTGCGATCAGATTGCAAGAAGAATACAATGTCATAGGAGAATGGACACTGTCAGTCAGAGTAATGACTTTCGCCTTCCTGTTGCTTGCAAATTCCAGAGCTTTTAAAGTCCGCATTGAATACCGCGGAAAACTGATCCCTACGATCACATCCTCCTCGCTGATCCTGATCAGCTGTTCAAAGATCTCGCTGGAACTATTGGTACTTACTGCCGTCACATCGTCGCAGATCAGATTTAAATAAAAGCTTAAAAAGTGTGCCAGAGGCGCGCAGCTGCGAATCCCGATCACATAGATCTTTCTGGCTTTCAGCAGCGTATCCACTGCAAGTTCAAAAGCCGTATGGTCGATTGCCGCCATCGTCATTTTGATTTTTTCTATATCTGACTGGAGTACAGTCTCCAGGATTTCTCCCTGGCTGATCCTCCCGTAGGTAACCTCCATCCGCTGGATGGAATTGAGCTTTGTCCGTACCATTTCGCCCAGAGCCTTCTGAAATTCCGGATATCCGTGATATCCAAGCGCTGTTGCAAAACGAACCACCGTTGATTCGCTTACGCCTACTTCTTCTCCCATTTTTGCCGCCGTTAAGAACGCAGCCTTGTCATACTCTTCACGGATAAAATCAGCCAGCTTTTTCTGCCCTTTGCTGAACCCCTGATACCCCTGATCTATTTTTTGCAGTAATTCATTCTTGTTTCCCATATTCACGGCATATGTCTCCTTTTCATATCTGTTTCATTATAAAGCCTGTTTCCGGAATATTCAAGCCTCTATCCTCCCAATAAAAACAACTGCAGAGCACCATCTTTCGGCACTCTGCAGCTGTATATACACAAACTTCTTTTCTGTCAACTTTATACAGGATAACTTCCGTTTTCCGTATCGGCAACCTCTGCATCCATTTTCGTCTGCTGCGCTTCTCTGTATTTGAAAAACTCTGTCGCCACCTGCGGAAAAAGAGCATAAGTCAGCACATCTTCATCCTGCTGGATATACTGCTCACATTCCTTCCTCAATGTTTCCAGTTCATCCGGAATCAGATCCGCAGGCCTGCAGGTAATGATCTGGGCATCATCTCCCAGAACTTTTTTCCTTACCTCCTCATTAAACGGCTTTACTGTTGCCCCATATTTTCCACTTAAAATATCCTTTGTCTCCTGGGCCGCAACCTTATAACGCTCTCCCATTAATACATTCAATACGGCCTGTGTTCCCACAATCTGAGAAGAAGGTGTTACAAGCGGAGGCTCACCCAGATCCTTACGCACTCTTGGCACCTCTTCCAATACCTCGTAGAACCGATCCTCTGCTCCCTGTTCCTTCAGCTGTGACGTCAGATTAGAAAGCATGCCTCCCGGCACCTGATAGAGGAGTGTCTTGATGTTGACACCCAGATTTTTGGGGTTCAGAAGTCCACTTTCTAATGCTTCATCCCGGATTGGACGGAAGTAATCAGCAATTTCCGATAATAGTTTCTGGTCCAGGCCTGTATCGTAAGGCGTGCCCTTAAACGTCTCTACCATAACCTCTGTCGCAGGCTGAGAAGTTCCAAGAGCAAAAGGCGACATCGCTGTATCAATCACATCCACTCCCGCTTCTACCGCTTTCAGGTAAGTCATAGAAGCTACGCCGGAAGTATAGTGTGTATGAAGCTGGATCGGAAGGCTTACTGCTTCTTTTAACGCCTTTACCAGTTCTGTCGCCTGGTAAGGAACCAGAAGCCCTGCCATATCTTTGATACAGATTGAAGATGCTCCCATTTCTTCAATCCTCTTTGCAATATCTACCCAATATTCCAGGGTATAGGCGTCTCCGATCGTGTAGGACAGAGCCACCTGCGCTTCACCCTTTTCCTTATTTGCCGCCCTGACTGCCGTCTCCAGATTGCGTAAGTCGTTCAGGCAGTCAAAAATACGGATAATATCGATTCCGTTTGCAACGGATTTCTGTACAAAGTATTCCACCACATCATCAGCATAAGGCCGGTATCCTAAGATATTCTGTCCCCGGAACAGCATCTGTAGTTTCGTCTTTTTAAATCCGTCTCTGAATTTGCGCAGCCGTTCCCAGGGATCTTCCTTCAGAAAACGCAGGGAAGCATCAAAAGTCGCTCCTCCCCAGCATTCTACAGAATGATATCCCACCTGATCCATTTTTTCTACGATCGGCAGCATCTGCTCTGTCGTCATACGAGTCGCGATCAAAGACTGATGCGCATCCCGCAGGATAGTTTCTGTTATTTTAATAGGTTTTTTCTCAATTTCTGCCATTCTTTGTTCCTCCGTTCCTGTCTATCCGTTACATCACTCCAAAAATAGCCATAAAGGTTCCTGCCACAACCGCCGTACCAATCACTCCTGCTACGTTCGGTCCCATAGCATGCATCAGCAGGAAATTGGTGGGATCGGCC
Organism: uncultured Lachnospiraceae bacterium; assembly: GCA_900553355.1. Classification (GTDB taxonomy): domain Bacteria; phylum Bacillota; class Clostridia; order Lachnospirales; family Lachnospiraceae; genus Merdimonas. Next base: position 10,763 of record USDK01000026.1, on the reverse strand, counting down.
TCAGCCCCTACCTTCTGGGATACTCTGGCTGCCATCGGCACAGCAGACACACCTGCAGAGCCAATCAGAGGATTCACCTTTCCTCCAGACACCAGACACATGACTTTGCCCAGCAGGACGCCTGCGGCGGTTCCAAACATGAATGCAATCAGTCCGAGAAATACGATCTTAAGCGTGTCCAGATTTAAAAACGCTTCTGCACTGGTAGTTGCACCTACCGAAGTTCCAAGCAGGATAACAACAATATACATCAGAGCATTTGACGCTGTCTCTGTCAGCTGACGCACAACACCGGATTCCCGGAACAGATTCCCCAGCATCAGCATTCCTACCAGCGGAGCTGTCGTAGGAAGGATCACACATACCACCACAGTTACGATGATCGGGAAGAGAATTCTCTCCAGCTTTGAGACCGGCCGAAGCTGCTCCATCTTGATCTTTCGTTCCTTTTCCGTCGTCAGAAGGCGCATGATCGGCGGCTGGATGATCGGCACCAGTGACATATATGAATACGCGGCCACCGCAATCGGCCCCATGATTGCCGTCTGGGAAAGCTTTCCCGCAAGGAAAATAGAAGTTGGTCCATCGGCTCCTCCGATAATCGAGATCGCCGCAGCTGCCTTATCGGAAAATCCAAGCACCATTGCCCCCAGATATGCAGTAAAAATACCAAACTGTGCCGCTGCCCCCAGAAGAAAACTCTTGGGATTAGCAATCAAAGGTCCGAAGTCCGTCATTGCCCCTACGCCCAGGAAAATCAGTGATGGAAAGATCGACCATTCATCTAATACATAAAAATAATACAGGAGTCCTCCCGTGCCATTCGAAGCTTCTTCCGGACTCAGCATGATATCCGGATAGATATTCACAAGCAGCATACCGAATGCGATCGGGACCAGCAAAAGTGGCTCGAACCCATGTCGAATTGCCAGGAACAGGAAAAAACATGCAACCGCGATCATGATCAGATTGCCCCAGGTGAGGCTGAAGAAAGCGGTCTGATGCACGAGATTTCCTAATGTCGTTGTAATATATTCCATTTCTTTAACCTCCAGTCGTAATCGGTTCCTAGTCTGTCAGCTATTAATTTAAGGTAGCTAAAACAGCACCGGCTTCAATCGCATCCCCAACTGCAACGTTGATACTTGCAACCGTTCCATCTTCCGGAGCAACGACTGGAATTTCCATCTTCATAGCCTCGATCACTACGACTGCATCTCCTCTTTTTACACTCTGTCCTACGTTCGCCTCGATCTTAAATACCTTACCGGCCGCCCCGGCTTTTACTTCAATCGCCCCTGCCGGCTGAGCCTTAGCAGGTGCTGCGGCTTTTGGCGCGGATGGTGCTGCAGGTTTTGCAGGCGCCGCAGGTCTTGCCGGTGCCGGACCGGCGTTTTTCTCCTCAACTGTTACGTCATATACATTTCCATTTACTGTAATCGTATAATTTTTCATGGTCATATCCTCCTCATCTTCTATGCTTTCCATTTGTTAGACGGTCTTCTTTTAATACTTCTGACAACAAATCCATCCGTACTTCCGGAGCCTTCCGCTGCCGCAACCGCTGCCGCGATCACGGCGATCAGTTCCTCGTCTGCATCAGGCAGGATCTCTTCATCTGAAATCTCTTCCGGAACCGTTTCTCTTACCGACTGCTGCTCTTTTTCCGGTTTTCTCTGCAGCTTTTCGCATATAGCCGGAATATATTTCATCAGTGAAATTACGATAGAAATAAATATCAATACAACAAATACTGTTCCCATTCCAAGGATCGTATTCATGCCGGATTTCTGAAGGATCTCCCCTGTCGTATACTCTGCAGATACCGACAGCGAATCCAGTCTTGAATTTCCGTCATAAACAACCGTAATTTCTGCGTCTCTGTCCGCAAATTCTCCCATCGTCGTAACTTCGATCTCGTCTTTTCCGGCAGTGATCTGGAAATCGCCATGCCCTTCATATGCCCCGCATTCTTCCACAGCGGCCGGCCAGGCCTCCAGCGCACCCAGAAAGCCGTCCGGAGTAAACGGAAGGCCGGACTGCATCAGCTGATATTCCAGCTGAAAATCCGTCATCGACTGCCATTGTTCTATTGTTTGCTCATCTGCGCTGGCACAGTATTGGATCAAAACTTCCGTTGCCTGTTCCAGCGTATCCTGATCATACTCAATCCCTTTTCCCGAACTGCAGGCGCACAGCGAAAACGCCGCCAGGCATATACAGAAAAGGATACAGATCTTTTTCTTCAACTTGCCTCACCTCACTAAACCGTTCCATGTTTTTTCATCGGGCGCTCTTCTCTCTTTGTAAAAAGCATCTCAAACGCCCCGATCACATATTTTCTTGTATCTGCCGGATCAATAACCTGATCCACGTATCCTCTTCTGGCGGCAGACGCCGGACTTGACTGCAGTTTCTCATATTCCTCTGCTTTTTCTCTGATCATATCTGCACTTTCATTCCCATACATGATTTTTGAAGCAAGCATCGGATCCATCGTACCGATCTGCGCCTCCGGCCATGCAAAAACCATATCCGCTCCTGTAGATTTACTGTTCATGGCCACATACGCCGTTCCATATGCTTTCCCGACGATTACGTTGACTTTCGGAACCGTTGCATCAGTAAACGCATAAATCATTTTCGCCATTGCTTTTGCAAGATGTTTCTCATCATATTCACTGGCGGCGAATCCCGTAACATTGGTCAGTGTCAGGACTGGAATGCAAAATGCATCACAGAACTGTACAAAAGCCGCCGCTTTCTCAGCTCCGTCTGCGGACATTGATCCGTCATACTCTTCCACCACATTTCCATCCATATCATACAGCACCGACCGATTGGCCGCCGCACCTACTGTCACTCCGTTCAGTTTCACAAAACCTGTCACCATATCCTTTGCAAAGTGTCGTCTTGTCTCAAAGAAAATACCATTATCGGATATCTGTGCGAGCGAAACCGCCGGGTCTCCCACGCCATTCTGAATAGAAATGCAGGCACGGTTCAGGTCATCTGTACATTCATCATAGGAAACATCTTCTTCATTATTACATGGAAGCATACCGATCAGGCCGCGGATCTCTTCAAAAATCTCGTCTTCTGTCCCGATCTCATCAACCATCCCTGTATATCTGCTCTGATATTCCGCAGAAGATGTATCATTCTTAGATACACTGTTCCCCGGGATTGCATTCGGCGAATTTACAAACAGCTTTCCCTTCCCGGCTTCCATAAAAGTAAAATCTGTAAGTCCGGGAATGACTGCAAGACCTCCGCCACACATTCCAAATACGGCCGTGATCTGTGGAATGACACCGGATGCATAAGACTGTTTCTGATATATTTTACCAAAAGCCTCCAGCGCATCTGTCGCTTCCTGCAGACGAAATCCTGCACAATCAATAAAACCGATAACCGGGGCCCCCATTTTCATGGCCATATCATAGATCCCGGCAATCTTCCCGGCATGCATCTCACCGACTGCTCCGTTTAACACCGATGCATCCTGGCTGTATACATACACCAGATTTCCTTCGATCAGCCCATATCCGGTTATGACACCGTCTCCGGGAGTTTCCATATCCTGCATGTTAAAATCAGTCGTCCTGGCAGTCACCGCTCCCCCGATCTCAACAAAGCTTCCTGCATCCAGCAGTTTGTTTATCCGGATGGACGCAGCGTTTTCTGTTGACATGTTGCTCATAATCTATCCCTCCATTTTCTTATTTTAATGATATTTTCTTATTAAATAATGTAATTTCAAAATACAGACATGAATTATCTGCCATTTTATATTATATATATTTTTTGTCTATCCCGCAATAGAAAACAGAGTTGATTCTAAAAGATTTATTAACTTTTTCTTAAAATCAGATTGTACTTTAGTCTGTTTTGTGATATAGTTCTAAAAGTGAATTTGATACGCAAAGGGGGAAAATCTTCGACAATATGTTGCGTACAAATTCTTGTTTTCTTTTTTTACTAATTTAATAGGAGGGATAAAAAATGGAAAACACAAAACACAAAAGACCATTTGGCTTTTACGTTTGTGCGCTTGGATTCACATTTGAGCGTCTTTCGTTCTACACAGTGAAATATCTGTTAGCCATCTGGATCGCAACCGAAGCAGCTTCCGGCGGTCTTGGACTTTCCGACACACAGGGTGCTGCAATGTCCGCTTCTTTCGTAGCATGGACATACATCACACCTATCTTCGGAGGTTACATCGCTGACCACTGGATCAGCCCAAGAATCTGTGTTCCGTTAGGAATGATCCTTATGGGACTTGGATATCTGTGTACATGGCAGGCTAATTCTCTTGGCCTCGTATGGGCAATGATCATCCTGGTAGCTGTTGGTACAGGTCTCTTCAAAGGAAACCTGTCCGGTATCAATGGTCTTCTGTTCCATGATGCAGAGGAGCTGAACTCAGCTTTCAGTATTCAGTATTCCTTTGTAAACATCGGTTCCTTCTGTGGTACTACTTTCATTGCTATGCTTGCAACGACAGGACTGTTTGGAATCAAGACCAGCTTCAACACTGTATTCCTGATTTGTGCAATCTTCCTGTTTATCGATGCCATCTGGTTCATCGCAAACGGAAAAGCTCTTGGTGATGCAGGTAAGAAGCCATTCAAGGTTGACCAGCGTGATTTCGAAACAGCAGGTACTGCCGCAAAAGAAAAGGGCGAAAGCGCTCCTCTTACCTCCGGCGACTGGAAACGAATCATTGCTATCATTCTTGTAACTCTGTTCTCCGCACTGTTCTGGATGCTGTGGTACATGGCTTACATGCCGGCTTACTACCGTTTCGGATGGGGCGACGGTTCAGATTACATGAATCTTGCAAACTGGCAGATCGGATCCTTCACGATCCCGACTTCCTGGTTCGATTCTGTAAACGCTCTGGTATGTATTATCTTAGGACCAGTTCTTGCTATTCTTTGGGATAAGCTGGCTAAGAGACCGAAGGGTGACTTAAGCATGTTCAAAAAGACTGCTCTTGGTATCATCCTGGTAGGTATTTCCTACATCGTAATGGTTGTTGCAGACAGAATCGCAGCAGCAAACGGACAGTGCTCCGTTCTGTGGCTTGCACTTGTATGTCTGCTGATGTCCGTAGGTGAAATGGTATTCTCACCTCTTGGAAACTCTTTTGTATCCAAGCTTGCTCCAGCTAAGGTTCTTGGTCTTCTGCTTGGCTTCTGGCCAATCGCGGTATTTATCGCACAGCAGATTTATCCGGCTCTGTACGCTTGGTTAAAGACCATCAACTTCACAGTTGGTTACGGCGGACTTGCTGCTGTTATGATCGTTCTTGGTCTGATCCTTTGGGCATGCAGCGGTAAACTGGATGCTATGGAAAAGGCAGAATAATATCACATAGCTTAAGAAGAAGCGACTGCAGCAATGCAGTCGCTTTTTCCATAAAATTTCATTTTAACTAAAGGAGGTCTTCAATATGAGCACAGCCAAACAAGTGGAGAAGCTTCGCGCTCTCATGGCTGAACACCACATGGATGCCTATGTCGTTCCTACTGCTGATTTCCACCAGAGCGAATACGTAGGCGAACACTTCAAAGCAAGACAATTCATCACAGGCTTTACCGGATCCTACGGAACAGCTGTCATCACCAAGGATGACGCAGGCCTTTGGACGGACGGACGCTACTTCTTCCAGGCTACCAATGAGATGGAAGGAAGCGGTATCCGTCTGATGAAAATGTTTGTAGGCGATACTCCTTCCGTAACGGAATTCCTGGCAGATGTAGTTCCAGAAGGCGGTACTGTCGGATTTGACGGTCGTGTTCTCTCCATGGGTGAGGGACAGGAATTTGAGGAAGCGTTGTCCGCAAAAAATATCACGATTGATTATTCTGAAGATCTGATTGATGAGATCTGGGAGGATCGTCCTCCTCTTTCCGAAAAACCTGCCTTTTTCCTGGAAGAGAAATACTCCGGCGAAAGCACAGAGTCAAAGCTGAAACGTGTTCGTGAAAAAATGAAAGAAGCCGGCGCCGATATCCATATCATCGCATCTCTGGACGACACCTGCTGGCTGTTAAATGTCCGTGGCGATGACGTAGATTTCTTCCCTCTGCTTCTCTCTTATTCTATCGTGACAGCAGACAGTGTAGAACTCTATGTAGACGATCGTAAATTGGATGACCAGATCCATGCTGAACTGGCGAAAAATAATGTACATATCCATCCATACAATGATATTTACGAAGATGTAAAGAAACTGGATCCTTCTTTGACAGCTATGATCGATCCGATGAAAATGAATTATGCTCTTTATAAGAACATTGCCTGCAAAATCGTGGAAGCAGCCAATCCTACTATCCTGATGAAAGCCATGAAAAATCCTGTCGAACTGGAAAATATCAAAGAGGCTCATATCAAAGACGGGATTGCCATCACAAAATTTATGTACTGGATCAAAAATAATTACGACAAGGAGAAGATCACCGAGCTCAGTGCTACTGATAAGCTGACTTCTCTGCGTGCAGAGCAGGAGGGCTATATCCGCGACAGCTTTGAGCCGCTGTGTGCTTTCGCAGATCATGCAGCCATGATGCACTACTCTCCTTCTCCGGAAAGTGATGTCCAGCTGAAAGAAGGCGCATTTTTCTTAAACGACACCGGCGGTGGATATTACCAGGGATCTACAGATATTACAAGAACCTTTGTACTTGGCTCTGTAGACCAGCAGATGAAAAAATACTTTACCGCGGTCGTACGTGCTATGATGCGACTGTCCCGCGCCAAATTTTTATATGGCTGCCACGGCTATAATCTGGACGTTCTGGTCAGAGGACCTATCTGGGACCTGGATCTGGACTTCCAGTGCGGCAGCGGACATGGCGTCGGATATCTGGGGAATGTGCATGAACCGCCTACAGGCTTCCGCTGGTATGTCGTTCCCAGCAAAAACGAGCACCATCAGCTGGAAGAAGGCATGGTCATCACCGATGAACCGGGAATCTATGAAGACGGACAGTTCGGAATCCGTATCGAAAATGAATTTATCGTAAGAAAAGGTGTTCAGAATAAATACGGACAGTTTATGTATTTTGAGACCATTACATTTGCTCCGATCGATCTGGATGGTATTGATCCGGAGGAAATGAGCAGAGATGAGCGGGAATGGCTGAACAACTATCATAAACAGGTTTATGAAAAGATCGGCCCACACCTGACAGAAGAAGAAAGAGAATGGCTCAAAGAATACACGAAGGCCATTTAATACTGAAAAATTCCCATGAGCCCCGGCAGTAACTGCCGGGGCTCATCTGATACTTAAGCGCCCTCCCCCATTGCCTTTGCCAGTCTAAAATGCTAGAATGAAATCATGTCTAAAGGAGGGGAATTTTCTCATGTGTATTTTAAAAACTGAACATCTCATTCGCAACTATACCATGACCGGTGCATCACAGGAGACCAACACGATCCATGTCTTAAAGGACATAGATTTTGAAGTTCACAAAGGAGAATTTGTGGCGATCATGGGAAAATCCGGGTGTGGGAAAAGTACATTTCTGAAGCTTCTGGGAATGATCGAGCGCCCCACAGCCGGCACGATCTACTTTGATGGAATGGATACAGAGGAACTCTGGAAGGATGAGCTGGCTGATATCCGAAGGCGCCGCATCGGCTTTGTTTTCCAGGACTTTTATCTTCTGGACAGTCTGTGCGTCAGAGACAATATCCTGCTTCCAATGATCCTTGATAAAGCGGATTCCAAAGTCATGAGTGAAAAAGTTGTGGAGCTTGCCGCAAGATTTGGTATTGAGAAGCTTCTCTCAAAAGCTCCTTATGAGCTGTCCGGCGGTGAAAAGCAGCGGGCGGCTATCTGCCGCGCCCTGATCAACGATCCAGAGCTCATCCTTGCGGACGAGCCCACCGGAAACCTGGACTCAAAATCCGGACAGGTTGTCATGGATGCTTTAAAAGAGATCAACGAAGATATGCATAAGACCATTATCATGGTTACACACGACCCGTATTTTGCCAGCCTGAGCCAGAAAGTTGTGTTGCTGAAAGACGGAAAGATCCTCGATACTCTTCTGCGTCAGGATCTGGGTGACAGCTTTTATCAGAAGGTCTTTGAATATACGACTAAGCTTTAGTATACGGGGAGGAATCAATTGTGAATCAAGAAACTAAAATCTATGCCAGATTTTTTTCAATTTTTTGTGTGGCTGCCGCAGTCTGTCTGGTTCTTTTTGCGCCATGGGCAGTGATAGATGGAACTACATTGACTCTTCCCGGGCTCTTTCATGCTGTCTTTGCAGCAGGGGGAATCACAAAATTTGTTGACCCGGGAGACACCGCCGCCTTTGCCACGGTTGCCGCAGCATTCGTAGCCGCCTTTTCTCTGATCCTGTATCTGATCTATGGGATCATGCTGATTTTTAAGAAAAAGCTGCGGCTGGTCAGCTATCTGGCCTATTTAAGCTATTTCATATATATCTGTTCCTACATGACTTTTCAGGGACACGAAAGCGGGATCGCACTGCCCTTTGCCGGCATTATCATGCTCATTGAATTTATGGTGGTCACCTTTTGCGAACAAAGCGGTGTCATGGAAGAAAATTACCGCAAAATGAAACAGCGCGAAAAGGAGGAAAAGGAAGAGCGAAAACGACGCCTTTATTTTCCGGGGAAATATCCGCCTGATTTTGCTCGTGTGATCCGCACAAACTTTCGGTATAACTGGAAAAATTATGTCCTTTTCATCTTATGTGGGATTCTCTGTTCCACATTCCTGACCATGGCTTCGGGGATGAACCGTCTCCTGACAGATATCCATTCTGCAGAAGATGTCGTGCTTGGTACCGGACTGCAGCAGATTCTGTACCGTTCCATTGCACTGATCCTGTTTACCGGAGTCTTTATGACAGCCTTTGTCTTTTCTTACTATATTAAGAGCCGGATGTCAGATTATCGGATGTTCAGCGTCCTCGGCATCCGCACCCGGACACTGACCTTTATGATCGTCATGGAATATACCGCAAGCCTGCTGATCTCCCTTGTATGTGGAATGATACTTGGAACTGCCGGGCTTTTATGCCTGAAAGGGCTTCTGCAGAAAGAGCTGAACGGCTATGCACAGATCGGGGCACTTGGACCCGATATTTATCTGATCGCCATTGCCGCCTATGTGATCATCCTGCTGTTTGCCACTGCGATCAACTATGAATCTTATCTCCAGATCCGGGACTCTTTCGGTGTGATCCAGAATGTACAGAAAGAGAAAGTTCCCCGGAAATGGAGCGGTCTGATCCTTCTGACCCTGCTTGGAGCATATCTGGTCTACCAGAGCATCTCCGGATATACTGAGATCAGCATCTTGGGCGCTGTACTCTTTTTGTTGGGCGTATACTGCCTTGTCCGCAGCCTGGCCGCTATTTTGCTTAAATGGACTTCTGCATCCGGCAAACGTTATTTTAAACATCTTCTTCCGCAGATTCCCTGGCAGTACCGGTTTAAAAAGAACATCCGCTATCTCTTTCTTCTGATGGCCGCCCACTTTTTTGCCCTGAATATTTATCTGTTTCAGTTTTCAAGCTGTCTGATCGCAGCTTCACCGGAAGAACTTCTTCCCTACGATTTTGTAGTTATGGCCCATCAGGAAGACCAGGACATGATTGACCAGATTGAAACTTCATATCAGGCTGATATCCAGGAGTATCCTATGGTTCGCATGACAGTTCCTTCGGGAACCTCATGGGGATTTATGGCCGCTGTTGTACAGTACTCTCCTCCCGGACAGTATGTGGGTATTTCGGAAAGCACTTACCGGGATCTTTATCGTCAGCAGGGACTTCCGGAACCTGAGCCCCTCCATCTGGAAGGAAAAGAAATCCATGCGGTAATCCAGCAGGACGCCTCTTTTGCCCGGAGAAAGCTGGATGATACCGCCGGGGCATCGGCCGGAAATCCCGGCGTAGAAAGATCCGGTTTTGACGGGGCAAATATCAAGCTGGGAAGACCACAGGATCCTTCCGGATACGAATTCTGGGAGATCAAAAGCTATGAGATCACCATCCTGACCGGTATGCTTCAGCGAGGCGCACAGGAAAATCTGCTGGTCCTTTCAGATGAAACCTTTCAGGAATGCATGAAAAACTGTCCGGGCGGCCCCACTTCCCTTTGCCTGATCAATAGCCCCAGCGGCACTTATAAGAATATTAAAGCAGAGCTGGAAGAGCTTCGCGGTCTGCACGCTGACGACGAACAGGTAGACATAGATATCCAGGTATATTATGGAAAGCAGCAGCTGATCAGTGATATTATCTCTGAACGGTACTCAAAGGAAGTGCTGTACGGTTTTGTATTCGTTATGTTTGCCACCTGCGCTCTCTTCCTGTCCTATGTTAAATTTTCCTACGATACCGGTGATATCCTCCACAGATACCGTCTCTTCTCCTACACCGGCATGCCGATAAAGGAACAGATGCATACCATCGCAAAGGAAATGTGGAGTTTTACCCTGCCGCCGCTGCTTCTGAGCGCTGCCGGATCTGTCATCTTCCATATCCTGACCTTTGGTATCCGGATGTATACTCCCGGCCAGATCCTGGATTACCTTAAGACAGGTGGAGCCATCGGCATAGCATATCTGCTGATTCAGATATGCTGGACCGGATATCTGATACATGGGATGAAAAACCGGATTCGCAAACAAAACAGCTAAAACAAAGGGGCTGTCGCATCAATGATTAGGAAATCATAGATGCGGCAGCATCTTTTTGCCC
>USDK01000025.1 GCA_900553355.1 uncultured Lachnospiraceae bacterium | reverse complement strand
AGAAATACAAAGTAAGACGTTACGGTTTCCACGGAACAAGCCACAGCTTCGTATCCAAGCATGCAGCAAAATTCCTGGGCATGGATCTTGAAAATTCCAAGATCATTGTAGCACATCTTGGAAACGGCGCATCTATCAGCGCAGTGTTGAATGGAAAATGTGTAGATACATCCATGGGTCTGACGCCTCTGGAAGGTCTGGTTATGGGAACACGTTCCGGAGATATCGATCCGGCTATCATGGAATACATCGCAAAGAAAGAGGATCTGGACATTGCAGGCATTATGAATGTATTGAATAAGAAGTCTGGTGTATACGGCCTGTCCAAGAATCTCTCCAGCGATTTCCGTGACCTGGAAGAGGCCATGGATAATGGAAACCAGTATGCGAAGGCAGCAATCGAAGTGTTCAGCTACCGTGTTGCAAAATATATCGGTTCCTATGTGGCAGCGATGAATGGTGTGGATGCAATTGCGTTTACAGCAGGAATCGGTGAAAATGCAGGCATTGTCCGTGAAAAAGTGCTTGAGCATCTGGGATACCTGGGAATTACTCTTGATAAAGAGGCAAATAAGAAACGTGGAGAAGACTTTGTGATTTCCACAGCAGATTCCAAGGTGAAAGTTGCTGTTATTCCGACCAACGAAGAACTTGCAATTGCACGTGAGACAGTAGCTTTGGTATAGAGGTGTAAGGAATGCTGGAATTTTTGGATGATGAAATCCGAAAAGCGGGTGTCTATGAATACGGCTTTGTGGATCCGGCTGATGTGGACTACCTTCAGGAAGTCCGGGATATGTGTGAAACCAACCGGTGCCGGAGATACGGAACCAGCTGGGCGTGCCCTCCGGCTATCGGAACTGTGAAGGAATGTAAGGAGCGCTGCCTTAGGTATAATACGATGATGGTATTTACCGTAATGTATCCTTTGAAAAGACCCTTTGATTATAAGAGTATGAAGAGGGGAATGCAGGACTTTAAACAGGTGGCAAGACGGGTGGAAGCCCTGATCCGGCCATATTATCCTGACTGTCTGATGATGAGTAATGAAAGCTGTGATACCTGTGAAACATGTACATATCCGGATAATCCCTGCAGATTTCCGGAGAAGGTTCATCATTCCATCGAAGGTTACGGTATCGTGGTCTATGACCTGACGAAAAAAGCAGGTATAAAATATGACAACGGTGATCTGACGATTACCTATGTGGGAGCAGCGCTTTTCAATATTTAGGGTTGACAAACAGTTTTTACATGATATAATAGTCTAGGTGTGAATAGGAGTATATATGATGATATTAGACCTATCCAGCGTTTTGTCTGAACAACACAAACCGATTGAAACATCCGTTTCCGTAAGTATGAAAGATTTTTTGTCCGGCGGCAGAAGATTTCCACTTAAGGAGATGACACCGCTTTGGATCTGCATTGAGTATGCAGGCGATAAGAAGCTTTCTATCAAGGGAAAGGGTGAGGTTACAGCGGTTATTCCGTGTGACCGGTGCCTGAAGGATGTGGAAGTTAAGATCCCTCTTGATTTTCAGAAGAAGATCAGTGTGGATCCGGAACATGTGGATCAGTCAGACGAATTAGACGAAACCAATTATATTGACGGATCTAACTTGGATGTGGAACAATTAGTCCACAACGAGTTATTAGTAGGGTGGCCGACAAAAATTCTGTGCAGTGATGACTGTAAAGGCATTTGCAGCATATGTGGTCAAAACTTGAATGAAGGCACTTGTGATTGTGAAGATACAGGCCTTGACCCTAGAATGTCAGTTATCCGTGATGTCTTTAAGAATTTTAAGGAGGTGTAACCCATGTCAATCTGCCCAAAGAATAAATCTTCCAAAGCAAGAAGAGACAAAAGAAGAGCAAACTGGAAGATGAGCGCACCGAATCTGGTGAGATGCAGCAAGTGTGGCGAGCTTATGATGCCTCACAGAGTCTGCAAGGCTTGCGGCTCATACAACAAAAAAGAAATCATTCCTCAGGACTAATCATAAAAACAGAGACAGAGGAATCAGTAATGAATGAGAGAATATCTATGATTGGATATTCTCTCTTTTTTTATTGACTTTTCTTGACTCACTATATATATCGATATACAATATATATAGATAAAAAATGTATTTCTGAAAGGAGGTAAGATATATGCCTGGAAGTAAAGCAAACGCCTCTGGCAATAGTGCGATGCTGATTTTAAAGTTGTTGTCAGAAAAGGATATGTATGGATATGAAATGATTGAAACGCTGTCAAAAAGGTCCAGAAATGTTTTTGAGATGAAAGTTGGAACTCTGTATCCGATTCTCCACACTATGGTGCAGAATGGATATCTGACTACTTACAGTGAGGAGGCCAATGGAAAACTCAGGAAGTATTATCACATAACAGAAAAAGGGAAACTTCATCTTTCCCGGATGATTGAAGAATGGAAGACTTATACAGGAGCAGTGTATGATCTGATAGGGGGCTAAAGTGATGACAAAGGAAGCCTATTTAAAGAAACTTGGCAAATGCATCCATGACCCGGAACTTCGGACAGAGATTCAGAAAGAGTACGAAATACACCTGGAGGACTGTATCCAGGCATTGATCAAAAATGGTATGCAGCCCCTGGAGGCAGAGAAAGAAGCTGTCCGCCAGATGGGAGATCCTAAGGAAGCCGGACGGGGAATGGATCAGATCTACCGTACAAATGTAGACTGGAAGATGACGCTCTGGTTTACGGGATGTACCATTGTGATTGGAGGCCTTCGCGTACTGCTGAGTTTTTATGATACTGAAAATATCGAGGATCCCATTTATCAGAGGATTCGGCTTGCCGTAGGAATATTCTTCCTTTTGTGGGGGCTATTCTGGTCGGCTGTGGAAAAATGGAATGGGAAGGATCTCTGGTATGTATGGGGGAATGACTGGGGAGGCGCAGGCACCGGGATAGTAAACAGCGGAGTACATCTGGCATTTGGGATTGCAATTCTTTCTGTCAGTTTTCAGGTATTGCTGATCATGATGACAGTTGTGGGATTCCTGCAGCTGGCAGAGCGTTTTCTGATTGCCAGGGCACAGTGCCGTAAGGAGGAAGCTCTTTTATGGGAAATCGGTACGGCTCATACCGAAATACTTCCTTATAAAGGGAGGGCCTGGATCAAAGGAAAAAAACAAAAGGTTCATGCGGATACAGGGGCGATTCCTAAAGGGAATCCCGTGATCGTAGTGGGTCTTCAAGGATTCTGCCCGGTGGTCATCCCACTGGAAAGTAATACAGAGAAAGCCCTGGAGGAATGTTTTTAGGGAGGGACAGGTATGAAGAAGAAGCTGGCTTTAAAAGGAATTTGTATTTTTTTACTTTTTCTGGCGACGGCAGCCTTATGCTTTCCGTGGTTTGAGCTGGATGATACATCCTATACCCTTCCAGAATTTTATCATACGGTTCTCCAGGGGCAACAACTTGAAAAAATGGCAGAAAAAACCAGCAGCGCCTATGCTTTTCCTATATTTTTTCTGTTTCCTGTGATAGCCGGTATCATGGCAGGAGTCAAAGCTGTGCAGATGCTTAGAGGCAAAAACTTCCGGTTTCTTGGGAATATTGTAAGAGGCGCAGAGTTTATTTATATCGGGACTATGTTTTCTTTTGGCGGATATATGCCGTGCCCGGCAGCATTGATAGCGGCCTGCTCTATATTTATAGAATTCATGGTGGAAAAATATGCCCAGGAATATGAAGAATTTACCAGAAAATGGGAGACGGAGAATGCCCGGGAAAAGAAGGAGAAGGAAGATCAAAAGAATCGGCTTTTATTTCCGGGAAGATATGATCCGGAACTTTTCTGCCTGCTGTGGAGAGAAATGAGGCATCAGAAAAAATCATTATGGATGGTTTGGGGTGGAAACACAATGCTGTATGCCGCTTTTCTCGTATTGCTGGGGATGAAATTCCAGCTTCAGAAATTCTATGGAGCTACGGATATGCTGCCGTCTCAGGGATTAAACGGGATCGTTTCCCAGACACTGACCATTGTAGTCCTTCTTTATCTCTTTTTTGAAAGCATGGCGATGTATTCGTGTTTTCGGCAGGAAGAAGAAATGCGTCAGGCATTGTGGCTTCTGGGTGCAAGGGAGCGTCTGCAAAGACAGATTCAGGGAATAAAATACGGGATATTGATTCTTGCATCCCTGGCAGGAGGACTGGCGGCAGGCACCCTTTTATACAGCATAGTCGTCAGGATGCTGCAGAGAAGCTCCTCTTATCCGCTCTCATTTCCAGCACCCGTCTATGGATATCTTGCATCTGTGGGATTTTTTCTGCTGATCTCAACGGGTATGACTTTTGTCGTGTCTTCCAGCCTGCAGGCATCTTTCGCTGTCAGACAGAAAATTCATCCCAATAAACGGCTCGTGGCAGTGTTGGGTGCGACAGCTCTGGTATGGATTATCATTTCCTTTTACAGATATGGACAGAGGACGAATGCAGAAAATATATACATTCTTCTTACAGGAATCGCACTCGCGGCTATTTTTCTGTTATCTGCACTGGCCTGGCGGAGATATCTGAAGAGGCAGACGCAAATACAGGGGTTCTTTGAGATCATGGATCAGATTCCATTTCGCATGGGGCTTTCTGGAAGCCTGGGTATCCGATCTGTTATCTTTTTCTTCCATTTTATATTTCTGTCTGTATTTTCAGTAAGTGCGGCCGGAATCCTTTCGGCACCCCGGCCGGAGTCGATGTTTCCGTATGATTATGTCTGTATGGCGAGAAAAGATGACCAGGAATTGTTCCGACAACTGGAAGAAGATGGACTTGCAAGAGTGATTGAAGTACCTATGACGAGAGTCACTACCGTACAGGGAGATGCTACCAGCTGGATAGATGTGGCCAATAATTATTATATGACAGTTATCTGGCCGCAGGGCCAGCATATTGGAATATCTGAAGATACCTATCGGAAACTTTGTAAAGAAGTGGGAATCACCCCGAAAGATCTGAAACTGAATGGGGAAGAAATTCATATCGTATATCAGCAGGACCTGTCAGAAAAAGCCCATCCGCTGGACTGGTATATGGATCGGGAGAATCCTCATCTCAGGATTGGACAGCCGCTTAGATATTACGACTTTTATTTCCGTGATCAGGAATATCCGCCAAGGAAAGTAAAAAGTGAAGAACGGAAGATTTTGACTGGTGTATTCCAAGGCGGTATGCAGGAAAATCTTGTTGTTTTTTCCAACAGATATTTTGCCAGTCTGAGGCAGGAAGAAGGACCCTCAGAGTTAATGTTGCTTTGTGCGGAGAAAGGAGCAGAAGATGAGATAGAACAGAGACTTGAGAGCTTTGCATCCAGACACCAGGAAGATTCTTCCTGGTCAAGATTGATCCAGCCTTATTACAGTAAAAGGGAGAAAGCCAGTGACATATGCTCGGAAAGGGCTCTGAAAGGAATAGCTGTTTTTCTGGAAACGGATCTGCTTTTGATGAGCATTGGTCTTGTTCAGGCCGTCTGGCAGGAAGCAGGAAAGCCGGAGCGTAGAAAAAGGTATCGCCTGCTGGAACTTTTGGGTGCGCGCAAAGAGCAGATAAATATGCTGCGAAGAAGAGAGATAGAGAAAGGTCTTCTGATGCCGCTTTGGCAGGCATTCATTTTCTCCGTTCCAGTGGCCGGGATAGTTATTTATTTACGGTGGATGCAGCTGGCTGAAATCAGCCGGTTTTGTTTCTGGCTGTTACTCATCTGGGGAATGTATCTGGGCGTACAAGTGGCTGCCGGAATGCTGTGGAAAAGGAGGGATAACGCGTGGAGATCCAGTTAGAAGAAGTCTGGAAAAATTATAGGGACAGAAGTTGTGGGGTGAAAATGCCAGATGTTCTGAGAGGAATCAGCCTGACAATAAAGCAGGGAGAATATCTTGCCATAACCGGAACTTCAGGATGTGGGAAAACGACTTTTTTAAAGATCATAGGTTTGGCAGAATCACCGACTGATGGAGAATTATATCTGGATGGAGTATCTGTATCAGACCTCCTAAAGGAAGAGAAGGCAGACATCCGAAGACGAAGGATCGGCTTTGTCTTCCAGGATTATTTCCTGTTAGAGAATCTGACCGCGTTGGAAAATATGATGCTGCCGGGACTTCTGGATAAAAAAGATAGTGTAATGGTCAGGAACCGCTCCTTTGAGCTGGCGGAATACCTGGGAATAGCCCCGATACTACTGAAGAAATATCCCGGAGAGTTATCCGGCGGTGAACGACAGAGGATCGCCATAGCAAGGGCTCTTCAAAATGATCCGGAAGTCCTGCTTGCCGATGAGCCTACCGGAAACCTGGATGAGGTCAGCCGGGAAACGATCGGAAATATTTTTGAACGTCTGCATCAGGATCAGAACAAGACCATCATCCTTGTTACCCATGACCAGAAACTTGCTGAAACGAGCGAAAAGTATTATCGCCTGAAGGATGGAAATCTACATTTGAGGAGATCCTGATCTTCATAATGGGACGTGCACTTCTGCAGGGAGTACATGTCCCATTTTGCGTAGTTCACTATTGATTTTTCCCCCAATGTTTAGTAGAATTATCCTTGAAGTTGCTAGGAGGATGAAACATGTCAGAGATTACGAAGGTAGCACTGGATGCGATGGGCGGGGACAATGCTCCCACAGAGATCGTAAAAGGGGCAGTCGATGCCCTGCAGAGAGAAAAGAGTCTATACATTTTCCTGGTAGGACAGGAAGATGCCGTAAAAAAAGAATTAGAGCAATATACCTATGATCCGGAACGAATGGAGATCGTGCCGGCGTCAGAAGTGATCGAGATGGCTGAACCGCCGGTAAATGCCATCCGGAAAAAGAAGGATTCCTCTATCGTTGTGGGAATGAAGCTGGTAAAAGAAGGAAGAGCAGATGCTTTTGTATCGGCAGGAAGCACCGGAGCTGTTCTGGTAGGCGGACAAGTAATCGTTGGACGGATCAAAGGGGTGGAACGTCCTCCTCTGGCGCCGTTGTTCCCGACAGAAAACGGAGTGTCGCTGTTGATCGACTGTGGAGCGAATGTGGATGCAAGACCGTCTCATCTGGTACAGTTTGCAAAGATGGGCTCCATTTATATGGAACACGTAGTAGGGATCAAGGATCCCAAGGTAGGAATTGTAAATATCGGTGCAGAAGAGGAAAAGGGAAATGCACTGGTAAAAGAGACGTTCCCGCTTCTGAAGGAGGAAAAGAATATTCACTTTATCGGAAGTGTAGAGGCCAGGGACATCCCGCGTGGGAAGGCAGATGTGATCGTCTGTGAGGCGTTTGCCGGGAATATTATTCTGAAGCTGTTCGAAGGTGTCGGAAATACACTGATCCGTCAGATCAAGACAGGTATGATGAAAAACTTAAGGAGCAAGATCGGAGCTTTGCTGGTCAAGCCCGCGCTTAAGGATACCCTGAAAAAGTTTGATACATCAGAGTACGGCGGAGCGCCGCTTCTTGGACTGAACGGTCTGGTGGTCAAGACCCACGGAAGTTCAAAGGCAAAGGAGATCAGCAATACGATCGTACAGTGTGTGACATTTAAGCGTCAGAAGATTAACGAGAAGATCCAAGAGAGTATTCAGGCGGAACAGGCGTCCGCTGAATAATAGATTACAATTTCATGAAAAAGGAGAATGGATATGGAGTTTGAAAAATTAAAGGAAATCATTGCGGATGTATTAAATGTGGAGGCAGACGACATCACAGAAGAGACAAAGTTTGTAGATGATCTGGGTGCAGATTCACTGGATATTTTTCAGATTATTATGGGAATAGAAGAGACATTTGATATCGAAATTGATAATGATGAGGCTGAGAAGATTGCAACAGTGGGTGACGCTGTAGAGCAGATCAAAAAAGCGACAAATAATTAGGAATGATAGGAGTGAAAAAGCCCTGCCGGGCTTTTTCATTTTATGGAGCAACAATCATATGAATCAGAAATTAAAACATTTAGAAAAGCACATCGGCTATACTTTTCAGAATCAGGATCTCTTACAGCAGGCTATGATACACAGCTCTTATGCCAACGAGAGACAGCTGCCAAAATATCAGTGTAATGAGAGACTGGAATTTTTGGGAGATGCAGTGCTGGAGCTGGTATCCAGCGAGTTCCTCTTTAAAGAGCATCAGACGATGCCTGAGGGAGAACTGACCAAAACCAGAGCGAGTATCGTATGTGAATCATCACTGGCTTTCTGTGCGAGAGAGCTGCATCTGGGAGATTACCTGATGTTAGGAAAGGGAGAGGATGCGACAGGCGGACGGAGAAGGGATTCTGTGACTTCTGACGCTATGGAAGCCTTGATCGGCGCCATTTATCTGGATGGTGGGTTTGCTAACGCAAAAGAATTTATCCATCGGTTTGTTCTGAACGATCTGGAACACAGGAAACTCTTTTTTGATAGCAAGACTATCCTCCAGGAGATTGTTCAGGCCCATTTTAGGGACAGCCTGCATTATGAGCTGACTGGAGAGGAGGGGCCTGATCACAACAAATCATTCCAGGTGGCCGTATATATCGGAGACGTGAAATGGGGAAGCGGTATGGGCCGTACAAAGAAAGCAGCGGAACAGGAGGCTGCCTATCAGAGCATCCTGATGCTGCACCAAGAAAATATAAAGTAGGTGGGATATGTATTTAAAAAGCATCGAAGTACAGGGCTTTAAATCTTTTGCACATAAAATAAAATTTGATTTCCACAATGGAATCACCGGCATCGTAGGTCCAAACGGCAGTGGAAAAAGTAATGTGGCAGATGCGGTGCGCTGGGTGCTGGGGGAGCAGCGGGTAAAGCAGCTTCGAGGCGGAAGCATGCAGGATGTGATTTTTTCCGGGACGGAGAACCGCAAGCCACTAAGCTATGCATCGGTAGCGATCACATTGGATAATTCAGACCATCAGCTGCCGATTGATTATGAAGAAGTAACAGTGGCAAGAAAGCTTTACCGTTCCGGTGAAAGTGAATATCTGATCAACGGAAGTATCTGCAGGCTTAAGGATGTCAATGAATTGTTTTATGACACTGGTATCGGAAAAGAAGGATATTCCATCATCGGGCAGGGACAGATTGACCGGATCTTAAGCGGAAAGCCGGAGGAGAGAAGAGAACTTTTTGATGAGGCCGCAGGAATTGTAAAGTTCAAACGCAGAAAGAATACCTCTCTGAAAAAGCTGGAGGAAGAACGCCAGAATCTTCTACGTGTAAATGACATTCTTTCCGAGCTGGAAAAACAGACAGGTCCTCTGGAAAAGCAGGCGGAGACGGCCAGAGAATACCTCAGGAAAAAGGAAGAACTGAAAACATACGATATCAATATGTTTCTCCTGGAAACAGAGCGGATCCAGGAGCAGATCCGGAATACAGAGGAAAAGCTTCGCGCTGCAAGAGAAGAGCTTGACGAAGCCGGGCAACGTTATGATGACATGAAGTCCGAATATGATGCAGTAGAGGAGCAGATGGACACCATAGATGCTTCTATTGAGAAGGCAAAAAGCCAGCAGAATGAGACGAATCTTCTTAAGCAGCAGCTGGAAAACCAGATTGAACTTCTCAAGGAGCAGATCAACAGCGCTCATATGAATGACGCGCATTATGATCAGCGTGCCCGGACGGTTGAAGAAGAACTGAAAAGCCGGGATGACCAGCACCGGGAACTGGAAAAAGAGCAGGATGAGATCCGCGCCCAGATGGAGGAAGAAAAGAATCGCGAAGACCAGGCGAGAAAGTCACTGATCGATGTACAGTCAAAGATCGCCTCCCTGTCTGCTGAGATTGAACACAGCCAGAATGAGATCATGGATGTGTTAAATAACCGGGCATCCACTAAGGCAAAGATCCAAAAATATGACACCATGCTGGAACAGATCCAGGTGAGGAAGGCAAGGCTGAATCAGCAGCTGATAGAGTCGGCAAGTGAGATCAGCCGTGAGAATGAAAAGTATGAGGAACATCAGGCTGAATTAAAGGCGGTATCAGAGCAGATTCTGGAACTGACCGAGGAAAACAGCCGGTATGAGGCGAAAATAGAGGAGCTTCAGCAGACACTGGCAAAGCAGACAGAAAAGTTTCGGATCGGCCAGACGGCTTATCACCGGGAACAGTCCAGACTGGAGTCTTTGAAAAATATTACCGAACGTTATGACGGATATGGAAACAGTATCAGAAAGGTCATGGACCACAGAGATAAAGAAAAAGGACTTCTGGGCGTTGTGGCAGATATTATCAAAGTTGATAAAGAATATGAGATTGCGGTAGAGACCGCGCTTGGCGGTAGTATTCAGAATATTGTCACGGAAGATGAGGGGACGGCCAAGAGGATGATCCAGTTCCTGAAAAAGAACAGGTTCGGGCGCGCTACGTTTCTCCCTCTGACCAGTATCCGTCCTGGATCAGGAATCAGCCAGCCGGCAGCATTGAAGGAGGAAGGCGTGGTCCAAACAGCCAACGCACTGGCAAAGGCAGAACCGAAGTACCAAAAACTGATAGATTTTCTGCTGGGGCGTACGCTGGTGGTGGATAACATTGATCATGCATCTGCGATTGCCAGAAAGTACCATCAGTCAATCCGTATTGTCACACTGGAAGGGGAACTGATCAACCCCGGCGGATCCATGACCGGCGGAGCTTTTAAAAATACCAGCAACCTTTTAAGCAGAAGGAGAGAAATCGAAGAGTTTGAAAAGACGGTCCGTCAGCTGAAAAAGGAGATGGATGAACTGGAAGCTCAGTCAGATCTCCTGCGGAAAGAACGGGCCGGGTATTATGAGAAGACAGATGAGATTGCCGAAAAGCTCAGGAAAGCCTATGTCATCCAGAACACGGCAAAGATGAATGCAGACCAGGCCAGATCTCGTATGGAAAGCGCCAGAGAATTATCAGACACGACCAGAAAAGAGGCACAGGAGCTGGATGAACAGATTACCGATATCGCGGATAACCAGGAATCCATTGCCGTAGAGCTGGATACTTCGGAGAATCTGGAAAAAGAGCTTTCTGCGCAGATCGAAGAAAAGCAGCGGCTCCTGGAAGAAGAACAGGGCATAGAATCTCAGAAACAGAAGTATGCCGAAGAGATCCATCTTGCCTGTGCAGGGCTGGAACAAAAATATGCGTTTCTGGTAGAAAATCTGAACCGTATTGAAGAAGAAAGTGAGAAGTTCCGCCAGGAGCTGGAACAGTTAGAGACGAACAAAGGAGAAACTTCCGGTGAGATCGAGGAAAAGGAAAGCCAGATCCGGGAATTAAAAAAGACGATTGAGGATTCTGGTGAATTATTCGAAGAGATACGCCAGGAGATTGATAAATATAAAAAAGAACGGGAAGAACTGACCCAGAGACATAAGGAATTTCTCCAGAACAGAGAAGAACTGTCAAAGCATATGTCATCCCTGGATAAAGAAATCTTCCGGCTGGAGAGTCAGAAAGAGAGCAGCGAAGAGGCTTCGGAAAAGCAGATTAATTATATGTGGGAAGAGTATGAGATCACATATAATCATGCAAAAGAATTGAGAAATCCGAATCTGGCAGATCTGTTACAAATGAAAAAACGGATCCAGGAGCTCAAAGGGGAGATCCGCGGACTTGGGAATGTCAATGTCAACGCCATAGAGGAATATAAGAGCGTATCAGAGCGTTATGAGTTCCTGAAGGGACAGCATGATGACCTGGTGGAGGCCGAGGCAACACTGGAGCAGATTATCGAAGAGCTGGATACTGCCATGAGAAAGCAGTTCCAGGAACAGTTTGCAAGAATTGCCAAAGAGTTTGATATGGTATTCAAGGAATTATTCGGAGGCGGCAAGGGTACGCTGGAGCTTAACGAGGAAGAGGATATCCTGGAAGCGGGAATCCGGATTATCGCACAGCCGCCAGGGAAAAAGCTGCAGAACATGATGCAGCTTTCCGGAGGCGAAAAAGCGTTGACGGCAATTGCCCTCTTGTTTGCGATCCAGAATCTGAAACCATCGCCTTTCTGCCTGCTGGATGAGATCGAAGCAGCGCTTGATGATAATAATGTGGTCAGGTTTGCGCAGTACCTGCACAAGCTGACGAAAAATACACAGTTTATTGTGATCACTCACAGAAGAGGAACGATGACGGCGGCAGACCGACTGTATGGGATCACCATGCAGGAAAAAGGAGTCTCTACGCAGGTATCAGTCAGTCTTCTGGAGGATCAGCTGGAACAATAGAGGAGGAAGGTTATGGCAGATTTTTTTAAACGACTGGTTTCTGGTCTGAGTAAAACAAGAGATAACATTGTCTCTGGAATGGACAGTATTTTTAACGGGTTTTCTAAAATCGATGATGATTTTTATGAAGAGCTGGAGGAAGTACTGATCATGGGAGACTTAGGCGTTCAGGCGACCTATGACATTCTGGATGATCTGAAGGCAAAAGTAAAAGAACAGCATATCAAAGAGCCGGCTGCATGCCGTCAGATTCTGATTGACAGCATCAAAGAACAGATGGATGTAGGAGAAACGGCATATGAATTTGAAGAAAAAACCTCTGTTGTCATGGTGATCGGGGTCAACGGAGTGGGAAAAACAACAACTATCGGAAAGCTGGCTGGAAAGCTTAGGGCCCAGGGGAAGAAAGTAGTCCTGGCTGCCGCGGATACCTTCCGTGCAGCGGCCGGAGAACAGCTGAAAGAATGGGCCAACCGGGCGCAGGCAGAACTGATCGGCGGACAAGAGGGATCGGATCCGGCTGCTGTCGTGTATGATGCAGTGGCAGCCGCAAAGGCAAGACATGCGGACGTCCTGCTTTGTGATACAGCAGGACGGCTTCACAATAAAAAGAATCTGATGGAAGAACTCAGGAAGATGAACCGGATCATTGACCGGGAATATCCGGAGGCATTCAGGGAGACCCTGGTGGTACTGGACGCCACGACCGGACAAAATGCTCTTCAGCAGGCAAAAGAGTTTAACGAAGTGGCAGATATAACCGGTATTATCCTGACTAAGATGGACGGCACTGCCAAGGGAGGAATCGCGGTGGCTATCCAGGCAGAGCTTGGCATACCGGTAAAATATATCGGCGTTGGCGAAACCATCGAAGATCTTCAGAAGTTTGATGCGGATACTTTTGTAAATGCACTGTTTACGACTGAATAAAGAATACAAGAAAGGGAGGACAAGACGATGCTTACATTGGAAAAATTTGAACGTGCAAGTGAACTGGTAAAAGAGGTAACGACACCTACCAAGCTGATCTTCAGCGAATATTTAAGTGCGCAGACCGGAGGGAAGATCTATTTAAAGCCTGAGAATATGCAGTATACAGGCGCCTATAAGGTACGCGGGGCTTATTATAAGATCAGTACTCTTTCCGAGGAAGAGAGAAAGAAAGGTCTGGTAGCGGCATCTGCCGGCAACCATGCACAAGGCGTAGCCTTTGCTGCGCAGAAATTTGGCTGTAAAGCGACTATCGTTATGCCGACGGTTACACCGCTGATCAAAGTAAACCGTACAAAGAGCTATGGTGCAGAAGTAGTGCTGCATGGAGATGTGTATGATGATGCATGTGCCTATGCTCTGGATCTGGCGGAAAAGGAAGGGTGTACTTTTGTACATGCGTTTGATGATCTGGACGTGGCAACCGGACAGGGAACTATCGCCATGGAGATTGTACAGGAGCTGCCGACTGTAGACTATATCCTGGTGCCGATCGGCGGAGGCGGACTGGTAACAGGTGTGTCAACACTTGCAAAAATGCTGAATCCCAAGATCCAGGTGATCGGCGTTGAGCCGGCGGCTGCCGCAAGCATGACGGCGGCTCTGAAAAACGGCGGCCCGGTAACCCTGGACAGTGCCAATACGATTGCAGATGGTACTGCCGTAAAACGGGTAGGAGACAAGATCTTCCCATATGTACAGGAGAATCTGGATGCAGTCCTGACTGTAGAGGATGATGAACTGATCGGTGCTTTCCTTGATATGGTAGAAAATCATAAAATGATCGTAGAAAATTCCGGACTTCTGACGGTGGCTGCGCTTCGCCAGCTGGATCTGAAGGGGAAGAAGGCTGTATCCATCTTAAGCGGAGGAAATATGGATGTGATCACCATGTCCTCTATCGTACAGCATGGCCTGATCCAGAGAGACAGGATCTTCTCTGTATCTGTTCTGCTGCCGGATAAGCCGGGAGAGCTGGTGCGTGTTGCAAAGACCATTGCAGATGCACAGGGCAACGTTATCAAGCTGGATCACAACCAGTTTGTAAGCACCAACCGTAATGCGGCTGTAGAGCTTCGGATTACTATGGAGGCTTTTGGAACAGAACACAAGCATGAGATTATGAAAGCTTTGGAGGACCAGAATTTCCGGCCAAGAGAAGTAGGTGCAAAGTTATATTAAAAACAAAAAAGAGTCTGCTCTGAAAAATAACAGAGCGGACTCTTTTTTTCTTGACACAAACTGTATAATTGTATACAATTATACAAGATTGTGAAAAAGGAGAGAGATAGAATGGATAACCGAAAAGTATACCTGGATAAGCATACCAATCTTTTACAGCTGGAAGAGCATATGTATCCGCTGGTGGATGTAGAACAGCCGAATGTGTTCCGAAATCTGTTCCACTACGATGAGATTCCCAAGATCGCATTTAATGACCGGATTGTTCCTCACAGTATGCCGGATGAAATCTGGATTACAGACACGACCTTCCGGGATGGACAGCAGTCCAGGGCGCCTTACAGCACAGAACAGATTGTCACTATTTATGATTATCTGCACCGGCTTGGAGGGCCAGAAGGAAAAATCCGCCAGAGTGAGTTTTTCCTATACAGTAAAAAGGATCGTGACGCGGTATACAAGTGTCTGGAACGGGGATACAAATTCCCGGAGGTGACCAGCTGGATCCGGGCCAGCAAGAAAGATTTTGAGCTGGTCAGAGAAATAGGACTGAAAGAGACTGGTATTCTGGTCAGCTGTTCGGATTACCATATTTTTTATAAACTGAAGATGAACCGTAGAGAATGCATGAACCATTATCTGTCCGTGATCCGGGAGTGCCTGGAAACAGGCGTCAGTCCGAGATGTCATCTGGAAGATATCACCAGATCGGATATCTATGGTTTTGTCATTCCGTTCTGTGTTGAACTTATGAAGTTAATGGAGGAATATCAGATTCCGGTAAAGATCCGTGTATGCGACACCATGGGATACGGGGTTAATTATCCCGGGGCTGTGATCCCTCGATCGATTCCGGGCATTATTTACGGCCTTCGCGTGCATGCAGGTGTTCCCAGCGAACTGATCGAATTTCATGGACATAATGATTTCTATAAGGCGGTCAATAATTCTTCTACTGCATGGCTGTATGGGGCCTGCGGGGTCAACTGCTCCTTGTTTGGAATCGGGGAAAGGACAGGCAATACACCGCTTGAGGCAATGGTGTTTGAGTATGCTCAGCTCCGGGGGACACTGGATGGCATGGATACCACAGTAATTACAGATCTGGCAGAATACTATGAAAAAGAGATCGGTTACCGGATCCCGTCCCGGACACCATTTGTCGGCAGGAACTTTAATGTGACAAGAGCCGGGATCCATGCGGACGGGCTTTTGAAAAATGAAGAAATCTATAATGTTTTTGATACGGAGAAATTTTTGAAGCGGCCTCCACTTGTAGCGGTTTCTAATACTTCCGGTCTGGCAGGCATTGCACATTGGATCAATACATATTTTCATCTAAAAGAAGGAAGACAGGTTGATAAAAATTCAAAACTTGTTAAAATGGTAAAGGACTGGGTAGATCAAGAATATGAAGGAGGAAGAGTCACTGTGCTGACAGATGAAGAGCTTTTGTCTGTAATCGATAAGTCCTGTGCAGAGCTTGGCATCTGTCTGACAGACTGACCATATCAGGAAAATGGAAGCATATCAGGATCATTCCCTGCGGGGAAGGGTGTTTCAGAAGGTGAGAGAAGATATTCTGTCAGGAGTATATGAAGATCACGAGGAGCTGAAAGAAGCTGCCCTTGCCAGGGAGCTTGGCGTCAGCAGGACTCCGGTGCGTGAAGCGCTGCGTCAGCTGGAACTGGAAGGACTGGTGGCGATCATTCCTAATAAGGGGGCTTTTGTGACAGGAATCTCGGGAAAAGATGTCTATGATATCTACAGAATCCGTTCGGTACTGGAAGGATTGTGCGCCAGATGGGCGACAGAGCATATCACTGACCAGCAGATCGAGGAACTGGAAGAGATTATTCTGTTGTCGGAATTCCACTTGCACAAAGGGGGAAAACAGGCAGGACAAGTAACCGAACTAGACGGAAAGTTTCACAAAGTCTTGTATGAGGCATCAAATAGTCGTATACTTGAACATGTATTATCGGATTTTCATAAATATGTGCAGATGGTGCGCTCTAAATCTGTTGCAGAGAAGGAACGGGCAGAGAAATCAATCATGGAGCACAGAAAGATTCTGGAAGCGATCAAAAACAAGGATGCAGACCTGGCGGAAAAGCTGGCAGACCAGCATATCATGAAGGTAATGGAAAATCTGCATATGAAATCAAAGAATGAATCTTAAAAGAAAAGGAGAAAAGCGTGATGGCAAAAATCAAAATGACGACACCAATCGTAGAGATGGACGGAGACGAGATGACCAGGATTCTCTGGAAAATGATCAAAGAGCATCTGCTTGAGCCGTTTGTTGAACTGAATACGGAGTACTATGATCTGGGCCTGGAACACCGTAATGAGACAGACGACCAGGTAACGATCGATTCAGCCAATGCCACCAAAAAATATAAAGTAGCTGTAAAATGTGCTACTATTACACCAAATGCGGCCCGTATGACAGAGTATGACTTAAAAGAGATGTGGAAAAGCCCCAATGGAACGATCCGTGCAATTCTGGATGGAACGGTATTTCGTGCGCCAATCGTAGTAAAGGGAATTGAGCCTTGTGTAAAAAACTGGAAAAAGCCTATTACAATTGCAAGACATGCATATGGAGATGTGTATAAAGGATCCGAAATGAAGATTCCAGGTGCGGGAAAGGTAGAACTGGTCTATACGGCGGAAGATGGAAGCGAAACCAGAGAGCTGGTCCATGATTTTAAGAGCGCCGGCATCGTTCAGGGAATGCATAACATTAATGCGTCCATCGAAAGTTTTGCCAGAAGCTGTTTTAATTACGCGCTGGATACGAAGCAGGATCTCTGGTTTGCTACAAAAGACACGATCTCCAAAAAGTATGACCATACTTTTAAAGACATCTTTCAGGAGATTTTTGATCAGGAATATAAAGAAAAATTTGAAAAAGCAGGCATTACTTATTTCTATACCCTGATTGATGACGCGGTGGCCCGCGTGATGAAGTCGGAAGGCGGCTATATCTGGGCCTGCAAGAACTATGATGGCGATGTCATGAGCGATATGGTATCTTCTGCATTTGGTTCTCTTGCGATGATGACTTCTGTACTGGTATCCCCGGAAGGGTATTATGAGTATGAAGCTGCGCATGGTACTGTTCAGCGTCATTATTATAAGCATCTGGCAGGAGAAGAGACCTCTACCAATTCCGTGGCAACAATTTTTGCCTGGACAGGGGCTCTTAGAAAGCGTGGAGAACTGGACGGAAATGATGAACTGATGGAATTTGCAGACCGTCTGGAGAAAGCCACTATTGATACCATTGAAGAAGGAAAGATGACCAAGGACCTGGCTTTGATCACTACGATCCCGGATCCGGTTGTACTGAACAGTGAAGACTTTATCAAAGCGATTGCCAAGAAACTCTAAGATATAAATCATAAAAGGCGCAGACGTCAGGGCTCTCTTTTGAGAATCCAACGTCTGCGCCTTACGCATGTCTGGTATGTATGGGAAACTATTCAGCCAGTTCTTCCCATTTCGTATATAATTCTTCTAATTCTTCGGCAATGCCTGCTTTTTCTATGGCAAGCTCCTGACAACGGACAGAATTTGTAAAAACTTCTTCACGGGTCATGAGATCATCAATCTCCTGGTCTCGTTCTTCCAGGGAAGTGATCCGTTCTTCTGTCTTTTTCAGTTCGTTCTGGCGCTTTCTTTCCCTGGCCTGAGCCTCTTTCTGCTCTTTCCAGTCAAGC
Organism: uncultured Lachnospiraceae bacterium; assembly: GCA_900553355.1. Taxonomy (GTDB): domain Bacteria; phylum Bacillota; class Clostridia; order Lachnospirales; family Lachnospiraceae; genus Merdimonas. The sequence continues at coordinate 21,974 of USDK01000025.1, read as the reverse complement.
TTGGACGCAGAGATTTCTTCCTGTGCTGCCGGTGTACTGGTGTCAGAAGGAGCGCTTTCCGTATATGCGGCTGTCAGTTCTTCTTTCTTTTCCAGATAATAATCATAATTACCGATATAGTTGACAAACGTCTGGTTTACCAGCTCCAGTATTCTTGTAGCAGTCTGATTAATGAAGTAACGGTCATGGGAGACGTACAAAACAGTGCCGGTATAGTCGTTGAGCGCCTGCTCCAGGATTTCCTTGGAGGCGATATCCAGATGATTGGTGGGCTCGTCCAGGATCAGAAAGTTTGCCTCTGAGAGCATCAGTTTTGCAAGAGATACCCGGCCCCGTTCTCCGCCGCTTAAGTCTTTGATCAGTTTGAAAACATCGTCTCCGGTAAATAAAAAAGCGGCCAGGACATTCCGGATCTTGGTGTTGGTCAGAGAAGGATATGCATCAGAGATTTCCTCAAAAATCGTCTTGTCCATATGGAGGACATGATGCTCCTGATCGTAGTAGCCGATCTGGACATTTGTACCCAGGGTAAACGTTCCAAAGTCTGCAGACTCTGTCTGGTTCAATATCTTAAGAAGCGTGGTTTTTCCGGTACCGTTGTCGCCGATCACAGCCACATGTTCCCCTCGTTTGATCTCAAAATTTACGTCTGTAAATAAGGTCTGGGAGGGAAAGGCTTTACTTAGATGCTCAACAGAAAGCACATCATTTCCGCTGACAACGGCAGGCTCCAGTGTCAGGTGGATCTCGGTATTCATTTCCACCGGCTTTTCAACAAGCTCCATCTTTTCCAGCATTTTTACACGGCTCTCTGCACGACGGATAGATTTTTCACGGTTGAAGGAGCGGAGCTTTTCAATGACTGCTTCCTGGTGGCGGATTTCCTGCTGCTGATTCAGATATTCCTTTAGCCTGGCTTCCCGGATCATCTGCTTTTTCGCGGCATAGTCGCTGTAATTGCCAAGATAGGTGGTCAGTTCTCCATGCTCGATTTCCAGCACCTTGGTGACTACTCTGTTCAGGAAATACCGGTCATGGGAGACAATCAATACCGCGCCGCGATAATTCAGAAGATAGGTCTCCAGCCATGCGATAGAGTTAAGGTCCAGATGATTGGTGGGCTCGTCCAGCAGAAGAATATCCGGCCTGGTCAGCAAAAGCTTTCCAAGAGATACCCGCGTTTTCTGTCCACCTGACAAAGTATCTACTTTTTTTCCAAATTCTTCTTCCTGAAACCCAAGCCCTTTTAAGACTCCGGTAATTTCACTTTCATATGCATAGCCGTTTTCACGTTCAAAAGCAGCAGTCAGGCGGGTATAGGTATCGAGTCTGGACGAAAGAGCATCCCCGTCCAGTGTCTTTAACTCCTGTTCGATGGAACGGATCTTTTGTTCCATTGCGATGACATTCGCCTTCGCAAGACGTACCTCTTCGTAAATGGTATTTCCGCTTTGCATTTCCTGGTGCTGGGCAAGATAGCCGCAGGTTTTTCCCTTTGTGAGGATCACCTCTCCACTGTCCGAGGGAAGTTCTCCCATGATGATCTTAAGAAGTGTGGATTTTCCGGCGCCGTTAGGACCGATCAGAGCCGCTTTTTCATGATCCTCGATATAGAAAGAGCCATCGCGGATAATAACGTTTTCTCCAAATGATTTATTGATTTTATGACATGCTAATATCATAATTTCCTCCTTTTATGTCCGTTTCCATTATAACGAAAATAAGACAAAATACAACTAAAAGTTTGACTTTACAAATACAATTCTATATAATATTTGTGAGATTAAACATGGAAGGTGAAGGCAAGTGGAAGACAGAGGGATTTCTCGGGCAGTGATCAGAAGACTGCCAAGATATTATAGATATTTGGGGGAACTGCTGGAGAACGGCGTAGAGCGTATCTCTTCAAGCGATCTCAGCAAGCGGATGAAGGTAACCGCTTCGCAGATCCGTCAGGATCTGAATAATTTCGGGGGTTTTGGTCAGCAGGGATATGGATATAATGTGAAGTATCTGTATACAGAGATAGGCAAGATCTTAGGCCTTGAGGAAGATCATAATATTATCATCATCGGAGCCGGTAACCTGGGACAGGCACTGGCTAATTATACGGCATTTGAGAAGCGCGGGTTCATCTTAAAAGGGATTTTTGATGTCAATCCGAGACTAGAAGGAGTGTCGATCCGGGGAGTGCCGATCCGCATGATGGATGAATTAAAATCATTTATCCAGAATAATGATGTGGAGATCGCAGTTCTGACGATTCCAAAGGAAAAAGCAATTGAGGTGGCAAATTTACTGGTAGATAATGGGGTGCGTGCAATATGGAATTTCGCACATACAGATCTGAACCTGCCGGATAATGTCATCGTGGAAAATGTACATTTGTCAGAGAGTCTGATGCAGTTATCCTATAATATCAGCAGATATAAGGAAGAGCATAAATAGAAACTCACAAGAAGCGTGTAACGGCAGCCGTCTTTATATGGTAAGCTTTTACACGCTCTTTTTTATCCGGCATGGAGCCGGGTGATGGACAGGAGGTGAAAGCGTGCAATACTTTTTAACCGGTGAGCAGATGCAGTCCTGTGACCGTCACACCATACAGGAGCTTGGTATCCCGTCTCTTGAACTGATGGAAAGGGCGGCATCAAAGTGCGTGGAAATGATGGAAAAAAAGGGACTTGATCTGTCGAAGCCTTGTGTGGTCTGTGGGTCCGGAAATAATGGCGGAGACGGGATCGCTGTCGCAAGAATGCTTGCTGAAAAAGGGATTGCTGTACGGGTATGCATGGCAGGGAATATGGCTCATGCGACAGAAGAGACAAAATATCAGATGGAGCGTCTGAAAAAGACCGGGGCCAGGATCTGTGACGAATATGTTTCGGATGAATATAGTATCATAGTAGATGCTGTTTTTGGAGTCGGCCTGAACCGGAAGATCGAGGGACGGTATGCTCAGATGATCCGACAGATGAATGAGACGGATGCATTCAAGTTTGCGGTAGATATCCCATCCGGAATATCGGCTGATTCAGGGTTGGTCATGGGAATTGCATTTCAGGCAGATCTGACGGTTACTTTTCAGAAAAAGAAGCTGGGGATGGTATTGTCTCCTGGAAGGGAATATGCAGGTGAGGTAATAGCCGCAGAGATCGGGATCGATACGTCGCCGGCAGAGCAGAATCCGGATGTTGTATTTTCACCGGATGGAACAGAATACCAGAAGATGCTGCCCGTGCGTCCGGAGGATTCCAATAAGGGGACATTTGGAAGGCTTCTGGTCATCGCGGGAAGCAAGGGAATGTCAGGCGCTGCATATCTGAATGCAATGGCGGCATACCGGTGTGGAGCCGGACTGGTGCAGATCTACACTCCGGAAGAAAACAGGACTGTCCTGCAGACACTTCTTCCGGAGGCGATCATCAGTACCTATGAAGGATTTGACAGGGAAGAGGTAATACGCCTTCTTAAATGGGCAGACGCCGTCTGTATCGGATCGGGAATCGGCACGGGGGAGTTGTCCTGCCGCATTCTGAAGACGGTGCTGGAATCTGTCCGGGTGCCGTGCCTGATCGATGCTGACGGACTGAATCTTCTGGCAGAGCATCCCGGATACTGGGAGACTATGGCAGAAGTTCCCATAGTGATCACTCCCCATATGAAGGAGATGTCAAGACTTGTGCATATGGATGTGCAGGAGATCAAGGCGGAAAGGATAAGGACTCTGAGAGATTTTACAGATATTCATCCGTCGGTCTGCGTTTTAAAGGATTCCCGTACCATGATCGCAGTTCCAGATGAACCATTCTGCCTCAATCTGTCTGGGAATTCAGCCATGGCAAAGGGCGGATCCGGCGATGTCCTTGCAGGAGTCGTATCAGGGCTGATGGTTCAGGGCCTTTCGGCAAAGGAGGCGGCCATTCTGGGAGTATGGCTTCAAGGAAGAGCAGGAGATCTGGCCCGGAAGGAAAAAGGACCGTACAGTGTACTGGCCAGAGATTTGATGGATCAGTTAAGTGATGCTTTTTCAGAGTTAAAGGAGGAAATATGATGAAGAAATATACAAGAGTCTGTGCAAGGATTGATCTGGATGCGATCGAGTATAATATGGAGATGATGAAAAACAATCTGAAAGAGGGAACGCAGATCATATCTGTCGTTAAGACGGATGGATATGGACATGGAGCAGCACAGATTGCCCGTATGCTCCAGGAAAAAGATTATATCTGGGGCTATGCGGTAGCGACGCTGGATGAGGCCGTGATTCTGCGGAGAAAAGGAATCGAAAAGCCGATCCTGGTTCTGGGCACGATTTTTCCGGATCAGAGAGCTTCCATGATCGAGCACGAAATACGCATGACTCTTTATACAGAGGAGATGGCTCGTGAAGTATCAGAGCTTGCCGGAAGGATGGGAAAAGATGTCTATATTCATATCAAGCTGGATACCGGTATGTCCAGGCTGGGATTCCCGATTAATGAAGACAGTGCAGAGGCGATCGAAAGGATCGCGGAGATGCCTCATCTTCGTATGGAAGGAATGTATACTCATTTTGCAAAAGCAGATGAAATCGACAAGACGTTTACAGACAGGCAGATCGAACAGTATCTGTGGATGAAAAAACAGCTGGATGACAGGGATGTAACCTTCGAATATTATCACTGTTCAAACAGTGCGGGCATCATTGATGTGCCGGAAGCCAACATGGATCTGGTACGTGCAGGGATCTCTACTTACGGGCTGTATCCTTCCGGAGAGGTGAAAAAGGAGAATGTTCCTCTGAAGCCGGCGATGGAGCTTGTCAGCCATGTGGCACATGTCAAATGGGTGGAAGAGGGGACTCCGGTCAGCTACGGAGGTACCTATATCACAGACCGAAGGACGAAGCTTGCTACGATCCCGGTAGGCTATGGGGATGGTTATCCAAGGAGCCTTTCCAATAAGGGCTATGTGCTGATCCACGGACAAAAAGCACCGATCCGGGGAAGAGTCTGCATGGATCAGATGATGGTCGATGTAACTGAGATTGAGGATGTAAAATATGAAGATCCGGTCATTCTTGTCGGGCGAAGTCAGGATGAAGTGCTTCCGGTAGAGGTCTTAAGTGATCTGTCCGGCAGATTTAACTATGAGTTTGTCTGCGATCTGGGGAAAAGGATCCCGAGGGAATTTGTGCGCCATGGTGACGTCGTAGAGCAGATGGACTGGTTTGGTTAAATAAAAGGGCAGCCTTAGAAACTTCTGGAATACTTCCGAAAAAGGTGGAAATACTAACGGTATCTTAAAAATAATCGGAGTGTGAGAGAAGTGCAGGTAAGGCGAGGAGACATATATTATGCGGATTTAAGTCCGGTGGTCGGTTCGGAACAGGGAGGAATCCGGCCGGTACTGGTCATTCAGAATAACGTAGGAAACAGACACAGTCCTACGATCATCTGTGCGGCGATCACTTCACGGATGAATAAAGCAAAACTGCCGACTCATGTAGAAATTGATGCAAGGAAATATCAGATTGTAAAAAACTCGGTGGTATTGTTGGAGCAGGTGCGGACTATCGATAAGCAGCGGCTGAAAGACATGGTGTGCCACCTGGATAAAGAAATTATGGATAAAGTAGATGAAGCTTTGAAGGTCAGCCTGGAGCTTCATACATAGCAAAGGAGTTAAGGAACAGAGTATGGAAGAGGGTAGTTTATTCCAGAGAATGAAAAACATTTTCCAGGCGGAGGATGAAAAACTAGATGATGGAATGCAGAAGGAGGCGGCGGTGCTGATCCGGAATATTTTCCGTTATATGGATAAGGATGCCAAAGATATCATGACGCACCGGAAAAACATTGTCGCGATCGACGGAGAAGAACTGCTGGAGGATGCGCTCCATTTTATGCTGGAAGAAAGTTATTCCAGATTTCCGATTTATCACGAAGATATCGATGAGATCACGGGATTTCTTCATCTGAGAGAGGCGATCACCTGTTATCTGGACGAGAGCCTTCGAAAGGTACGGGTAAAAGAACTGACCGACTACATAAGACCTGCCGTATTTGTCCCGGAGACAAAGAGCATCGATACCTTATTCAAAAAAATGCAGGCAGAGAAAAACCATATCGTGGTCGTGCTGGATGAATACGGACAGACTTCCGGCCTGGTAGCGATGGAGGATATCTTAGAAGAGATCGTTGGAAATATCCTGGACGAATACGATGAAGAAGAACTGATGATCACAAAGCAGGCTGACGGAAGCTATCTGGCTGACGGAATGCTGGATCTTGAGGAGCTGGGCGATCTTCTGGCAATTCGTTTTGAAGAAGATGAATACGAGACATTAAACGGATTCCTGGTAGATCAGCTGGATCGGATTCCATCGGAAGATGAAAAATGCGAGGTGGAATATGAAGGATATCTTTTCACAGTGTTATCAGTAGATAATAATATCATACAGAGAGTTAAGATTGAAAAACAGGATAAAGAGTGATAGAATAGAAAAAGTGTGAAAAGATAAGATACGAAGAGAGGAATTGAGAATATGTCAGGACATTCAAAATTTGCAAACATTAAGCACAAAAAGGAAAAGAATGATGCGGCAAAGGGAAAGATTTTTACGAAGATCGGGAAGGAACTGGCAGTTGCCGTAAAAGAAGGCGGAAGTGCAGATCCTGCCAATAACAGCAGGCTGAGAGATGTGATCGCAAAGGCAAAAGCAAATAATATGCCGAATGATACGATTGAAAGAAACATTAAAAGGGCAGACAGTGATGCCAATGCGGCCAATTATGAATACATTACATATGAAGGATATGGACCTAACGGAACAGCGATCATCGTAGAGACACTGACAGACAATAAAAACCGTACTGCGTCAAATGTAAAGAATGCATTTACCAAGGGAAATGGAAATGTGGGGACTCCCGGCTGTGTTTCCTTTATGTTTGATAAAAAGGGACAGATCATCATTGATAAAGAAGAATATGAAGGTGATCCGGATGAACTGATGATGCAGGCACTGGATGCAGGCGCAGAAGATTTTGCGGAGGAAGCGGACAGTTTTGAGATCCTGACTTCTCCGGAAGATTTCAGCGCAGTAAGAATCGCTCTGGAAGAGCAGGGGCTTCCGATGGCATCTGCAGAAGTGACCATGATTCCACAGACTTATGTGGAACTGACAGATGAGAAGGATATCGCTTCAATCCAGAAGACGCTGGACATGCTTGATGATGATGATGATGTTCAGAACGTATATCATAACTGGGAGGAATAAAAAATACATGGAAGATTTTAAGCAGGAACTGGAACAGTTGTTTGATGAGATGATCCACCAGATCAGATTTTTTAAGAAGAAGACTTACAGTCCGGCATTCCTGCAGGCGTACGATCAGCATCAGGAGCTGCTTACCAGAGTATCTGCATGGTGTGCAGAGGCCGAAGAGGAGGAAATCTCTTCTCTTGCACAGATCATACCGGAATATGCGTACCAGAAAATGCAGAAGCTTTCCAGAAGGGACAAGGAGAAGTTCGCCTTGAATTTCAATCTGACGATGGTGGCTTATGTCGTTCCGTTGTTCAGGTACACCAGGGACCCGTACTGTGAGAAAATTACAGAACAGATGGTGTCTTTCTGGAATCAGAAGAAAGTGACGAAGATGGAGATCGGCATGTCAGACTATGAAAAGATTTCGTCGGGATTTAAGAAGTCCTGGTTTTTTAAGAAGTAAGGAGGAGACGATTATGAGCAACTATAAGATTGAGACAAAATGTATTCAGTCCGGATATCAGCCGGGAAACGGAGAGCCCAGAGTTCTTCCGATTTACCAGAGCACAACTTTTAAATATAACAGCAGTGAGCAGATGGGAAGACTGTTTGACCTTGAGGAATCCGGTTATTTCTATACCAGACTTCAGAATCCCACTAACGATGCAGTGGCTGCAAAGATCTGTGATCTGGAAGGTGGTTATGCAGCGATGCTGACTTCTTCCGGGCAGGCAGCAAACTTCTATGCGATCATGAATATTGCAGCTGCCGGGGATCACATTGTCTGCGCTTCTGCCTTATATGGCGGTACATATAATCTTTATGCACATACGATCAAGAAGATGGGAATCGACGCTACATTTGTAGATCCAGATTGTACAAAAGAAGAACTGGAAGCAGCATTTCAGGAAAATACAAAGGCTGTATTTGGTGAGATGATTGCCAATCCGGCGCTGGTAGTTCTGGACATCGAAAAATTTGCGCAGGCTGCTCATAGTCACGGCGTACCGCTTATTGTTGACAATACTTTTGCCACACCGATCAACTGCCGGCCATTTGAATGGGGAGCAGATATCGTGACTCATTCCACTACAAAATACATGGATGGACATGCTATCTGTGTCGGCGGGGCTATCGTTGACAGCGGAAATTTTGACTGGGAAGCATATGCAGACAAGTTCCCGGGACTTACAACTCCAGATGAGACCTATCATGGAATTGTTTATACACAGAAGTTCGGAAAAGGAGCTTATATCACCAAGGCAACGGCACAGCTGATGCGGGATCTGGGATCCATTCAGGCTCCTCAGAACGCCTTTCTGCTGAATCTGGGACTGGAAACGCTGCATCTGCGGGTGGAGCGCCACTGTGATAATGCAAAGAAAGCGGCTGAGTATCTTAAGAATCATGAAAAAGTCGCATGGGTAGAATGTCCGTCTCTGCCGGGGGACAAGTATTATGACCTGGCACAGAAATACATGCCGAAGGGAACCTGCGGCGTTATTACTTTCGGCCTGAAGGGCGGAAGAGAGGCTGCCGTCCGTATGATGGACAGCTTAAAGATGATCGCTATCGTCACCCACGTTGCAGATGCAAGAAGCTGTGTCCTTCACCCGGCCAGCCATACCCACCGTCAGATGAACGATCAGGAACTTCTGGAGGCAGGAGTGCAGCCGGATCTGATTCGTTTCAGTGTGGGAATCGAGAATATCGAAGATATCATCGAAGATCTGAAGCAGGCGCTGGAAGAGGTATAAAAAATTCAGAACACCTCCATACTAACAAAAAAGTATGGAGGTGTTTTTATGGGAAATACAGAGGAAAACAGGGAGCAGATCAAAGAAACAGGGAGTCTGGACCTTGGTCAGGGTGAGGAGAAACATCATATCCGGCTGCTGACCATTATCGGAGAGATTGAAGGGCATGAAGCCGTAGCCGGAAGTACCAAGGCTACGAAGTATGAACATATCCTGCCTATGCTGGCGGAAGTAGAAGACAGTGACAAGATCGACGGCCTTCTGATCCTTTTAAATACAATGGGCGGTGATATCGAGGCAGGACTTTCTATCGCTGAAATGATCGCATCTCTGAGCAAACCGACGGTTTCCCTGGTACTTGGCGGCAGCCATTCAATCGGTGGGCCTCTGGCAGTGTCGGCCAGGTATTCGTTTATCGTACCGAGCGGAACCATGATCATTCATCCAGTCAGATCAAACGGAATGTTTATCGGTGTTGCACAGAGCCTGAGAAACATGATCCGAACCCAGGACCGGATTACCAGGTTCCTTGCGGATCATTCCAGGATTTCTCAGAAACGGATCGAAGAGCTGATGCTCAATCCGAAGGAACTCGTGAAGGATGTGGGAACGCTTCTGGAAGGCCGGGACGCTGTAAGAGAAGGGTTGATCGATGAAGTGGGCGGAATGAGCGATGCCTTGCATAAACTGCACGAAATGATCCGGGAAGATAGGCAGAAAAAGTGTGAAAATTGGTAATGACAGCCTTTCCCAAAAATGATATACTAAAATATAGTATTGCCAATTGTAAGGGGGAAATATAAAAATGGCTGCCAGATCTAAAAAGAGAGGGAGCAGAAAGAGATCAAAAACAAAGCAGAATTCACAGAATTTCTTGAAAGATGAAATTATCATCTGGCTGACTTTGGCGGTCAGCATTTTGATGTTGGTCAGTATTTTTGGATTCGGAGGATTTATAGGGGAGACATTTTCCGATATCCTGTTCTTACTATTCGGACTGGCTGCATACGTGATTCCGTTTTTATTATTTGGCGGGGTCACTTTTCTCATATCGAATCAGGGAAACGGACAGGCATATGTAAAAATTGGTTCGGGCGTTATACTGCTGGTACTGGTATGTACATTTCTGCAGCTGATTGACAATCAGGGCGGACTGCTTGGAAGTATCCTGGTGCACACCCTGACTCCGGCTATCGGAGTTGTGGGTACATATGTGGTTGATATTATTTTAATGATCATCTGTGTTGTGATCATTACTGGAAAATCTTTGCTGCAGGGGGTAAAAGCCCAGAGCGACAAAGCCTATGATAAGGCAAAGCAGGATGCGGCAAGGCGAAGAGAGCAGACAAAGGCTCTGAGGGCTGAGAAGGCCAGAAAAGACGAAAAGTCTGCAGATCGGACAGGACGAGGCGTGAAACGCAGTGATCACCACGTGGAAGGAGTATCCTTCGATACGACGCTTGCAAAAAAATCACCGGAAATTAAAGAACTGAAGGCGGATGATTCTGTCAAGGAACCGGATTTCCCGATCCACCGCGGATCTGATGTGCCAGCCTCTGTGGATATGCAGGACGCAGAGGAACAACAGACAGATGCGGAACCATTAAATGGGCCGGCGGAACCGGAGAGAATGCCTGAAAAAGAGAATGTCCGGGGAAGAAAGAAGATGATGGATGCCGGGGCAATTGCCAGTGAGACAGGTGCTGTGGCCGCCGCTGCGTCGGCTCAGATGAAACGTCCGGCGAAAGCATACCGATATCCGCCATTGTCTCTTCTGAAACGAGGCTCTAAAGGCGGAGGAGAGTCTGACGCCGTACTTCGTGAGACAGCTATGAAGCTTCAACAGACTCTCCAGAATTTTGGCGTGCAGGTTACTGTGACCAATGTCAGCTGCGGACCTTCTGTGACCCGGTATGAGTTACAGCCCGAGATGGGGGTAAAGGTCAGTAAGATCGTGGGTCTGGCTGATGACATCAAGTTGAATCTGGCTGCTGCAGATATCCGGATCGAGGCACCGATTCCGGGAAAGGCTGCGGTAGGCATCGAGGTGCCGAACAAGGAAAATGCACCAGTTATGCTAAGAGATCTTCTGGAGTCTCCAGAGTTTAAAAACAGCGTTTCCAAAGTTTCTTTTGCAGTTGGAAAGGATATCGGAGGGAAGGTCGTGGTCGCTGATATTGCGAAAATGCCTCACTTACTGATCGCCGGGGCAACTGGTTCAGGAAAGTCTGTCTGTATCAATACGCTGATTATGAGTATCCTGTATAAGGCTTCGCCAGAAGAGGTGAAGCTGATCATGATCGATCCAAAGGTAGTTGAACTTAGTGTCTACAACGGTATTCCGCACTTGATGATTCCCGTAGTGACAGATCTGAAGAAGGCTGCAGGTGCCCTGAACTGGGCTGTTGCTGAGATGACCAGGAGATATCAGGCCTTTGCTGAAATGCATGTGCGTGACATGAAGGGATATAATGAAAAGATCCGGACAATGCCGCCAAAAGACGGCGAGGAGCCGACTCTCATGCCTCAGATCGTCATTATCGTCGATGAGCTCGCAGATCTGATGATGGTGGCACCCGGAGATGTGGAGGAAGCTATCTGTCGTCTGGCTCAGCTTGCCCGTGCGGCGGGGATTCATCTGGTACTGGCGACCCAGAGACCATCGGTCAATGTTATTACTGGACTTATTAAGGCGAATATGCCGTCAAGAATCGCCTTTTCCGTATCTTCCGGGGTAGACTCCCGGACGATCATCGACATGAACGGGGCGGAAAAGCTTCTTGGGAAGGGAGATATGTTGTTTTATCCTTCCGGTTATCAGAAGCCTGCCCGGGTACAGGGATCTTTTGTAACGGACAAAGAGGTACAAAGTGTTGTCGAATATTTGAAGGATCACAACAGTGATGTTACATATGATGAAGAAATCGTAAACCATGTGAATACTGCTCCGATCGGAAACGGTGCGGGAGCCGGAGCCTCGCAGGAGGATGACAGGGATGTACATTTTGTGGATGCCGGAAGACTGATCATCGATAAAGACAAGGCATCTATCGGCATGCTCCAGAGGTCATTTAAAATCGGATTTAACCGTGCGGCACGCATCATGGATCAGCTGGCAGAGGCCGGAGTAGTCGGCCCGGAAGAGGGAACAAAGCCGCGTAAGGTCCTTATGACATCGGCAGAATTTGAGCAGTATATTGAAGAATCGCTCTAATCACAGATTATTATAGATAGAACCGGGAGGAATTCATAACATGAAATGCAGATATTGTGGATATGATATACCGGAGGGGGAATTATATTGTGAAAACTGTGGGAAAGAGGTACAGATCGTGCCGGATTATAACCCACTGGATGATATGCTGACTGCACAGATCAAAGTGTCTCTGGACGGAGACGAGCCACAGCAGGATGACTTTTTTGACAGAACTTCGACAGAGCGCAGAAATGTCCGGAACACGGGGCGGAATACAGGAAGCAGCACAAAACGGGGAACCACGCAGCGTACCCCGGAAATGGAACGCAGAAGAAGGAAACAGCAGGCGGCGAGGAAAAAAGCTGCGCTGAGGAAGAAAAGGAGAAGACTTCTGCTGATCATGGCATTGTTTCTGATCTTGATCGTCGCGGCTGTATATTTGATCTACAGCAATTCTTATGCCGGAATCGTCCGAAAGGGGAACAGTGCGCTTTCATCCGGCAGTTATACAGAGGCTCAGGACTGTTTTGAAAAAGCCATGTCAAAAGATAATGAAAGACCGGAGGCTTATACAGGCCTTTCTAAGGTTTATATCGCTCAGGACGATCTGGATACGGCAGAGTCAGTATTTCTGACCAGCCTGGAAAGTCAGACGGAAAATGCGGATATCTATAAAGCCTGTATTGATTTTTATATGGATACAAAACAGCAGGAAAAGATTCCGACTCTTTTGGAGGATGCGGCTGACAGTGTCAGAGAAGCGCTGGGCGGATATATTATTGACGTTCCCAAGTTCAGCCTTGATGACGAGGAAACTTTTGAAGATGTGCAGGAGCTGAAGCTGACAGCAGGTGACGGTGATACGATTTACTATACAACAGATGAGTCAGATCCTAGCACCTCATCTACCAAGTATACGGATCCGATCCAGATCAGTGAAGGGACAACCACAATTACAGCTATTGCCGTGGATGACAGAGGTGTTCCAAGCCTTCCTGTGCAGAAGAGCTACACAGTAGAATTTCCAATGGTAGACGCGCCGGCAGTATCGCCGTCTACCGGACAGTATGAGGAAGCAAAACAAATCGAGATCAAGGTTCCGGACGGATACGATGCATATTATACGATGGATCAGTCAGATCCTACCACGGCCTCAACAAAATATACAGGGCCAATAGATATGCCGGAAGGAACGACGATTTTCAAAGCGATTCTTGTAGATGGAAGCGGACGGTCCAGTGGAATCACGACCCGGAATTATGAGCTGGTTTTAGAGTAATTATAAATATGTGATCCCAGATATTGAATTTTTTCATACACATTGAAATGTCAGATCTATAGAGCTATAATAACTCTGGAGTAATTATCAACTTGTGTCAACTTGTAAAGGAGTGGATTAGCATGGCAAGATTTACATTACCAAGAGACATTTATCATGGAAAGGGAAGCCTGGAGGAGCTTAAGAATCTGAAGGGGAAAAAAGCGATCCTTGTAGTAGGCGGCGGTTCTATGAAGCGTCAGGGATTTTTGGACAAGGCTGTGAACTATCTGAAAGAAGCCGGAATGGAAGTGGAGCTGTACGAAGGTGTAGAGCCTGATCCGTCTGTTGAGACAGTTATGAAGGGCGCTGAAGCAATGCGTAAGTTTGAGCCTGACTGGATCGTGGCTATGGGCGGCGGATCCCCGATCGATGCGGCAAAGGCAATGTGGGTATTTTATGAATATCCGGAGACCACATTTGAAGATCTGATCACACCATTTAGTTTTCCGGAACTCAGAACCAAGGCAAAATTTGCAGCGATTCCTTCTACATCCGGAACAGCTACAGAGGTAACAGCTTTCTCGGTTATCACAGATTACCATAAGGGAATCAAATATCCTCTGGCTGACTTTAATATTACGCCGGATGTTGCGATTGTAGACTCTGAACTGGTAGAAGGTCTGCCGGCTCATCAGGTTGCTTATACAGGAATGGATGCTCTGACACATGCGATTGAAGCATATGTTTCTACATTGAACTGCGCATATACAGATCCTCTGGCGATTCAGGCAATTGAGATGGTATTTGATTATCTGCCTGCTTCCTACAGGGGCAATATGGACGCAAGAGCACATATGCATGATGCACAGTGCCTGGCTGGTATGGCATTTTCCAATGCACTGCTTGGTATCGTACATTCCATGGCTCATAAGACGGGTGCTGTATTCTCTACCGGACATATTACTCACGGACTCGCAAATGCGATGTATCTGCCATATGTGATCCAGTACAATGCAAAGGATCCGGTAGCTGCAAAGCGTTATGCGGAAATCGCACGCAGAGTAGGACTTGAGGGAGCTTCTGAACAGGCTCTGATCAACAGCCTGCGCGCAAAGATCCAGGAATTCAATACGATCCTTGGAATCCCATCTACTTTACAGGAATTTGGAATAAAAGAAGACGAGTTCAAAGAGAAAATTGCAGAAATTTCTAAAAATGCTGTGGGTGATGCATGTACAGGATCTAACCCGAGACCTATCGATCCTGAGGCCATGGAGAAGCTGTTTACCTGCATTTACTATGGAAAAGAAGTGGATTTCTAAAAGAGAATTTTGTCTGAATGACAGGGCGGATACAAAATGTATCTGCCCTTTTTTCTGATAGTTACAGAAATTGTGCGGAATTCGTCGGTTTATTTTGGAATTCGGGGGGAGTCACTTGATATTTTGCGTCAGATACATTATTATGGAAGAAGCATAAATTAGATAGATATAGGAGGAAATGAGATGTACAAGATATTAAAAGCCGAAAAGCTGGCTGATATGATCTATCTTATGGATGTTGAAGCCCCTCGTGTGGCAAAGCATTGTATGCCTGGTCAGTTTGTCATTGTCAAGATGGATGAAAAGGGAGAGCGTATTCCACTTACTATCTGTGATTATGACAGAGAGGCTGGAACGATCACGATTGTATTCCAGACAGTAGGAGCGTCTACACATAAGATGGCCGAATTAAAGGCAGGAGATTCTTTCCGCGACTTTACAGGACCACTGGGATGTCCGTCAGAGCTTGTGGAGGAGGATCTGGAAACTCTCAAAAAGAAAAAAATCTTATTTGTAGGCGGCGGTGTCGGCGCGGCTCCGGTTTATCCTCAGGTCAAATGGATGAAGGAACATGGGATCGATGTGGATGTGATCATCGGATCCAAGACGAAGGATATGCTGCTTCTGGAAGATGAGATGAGGGCTGTTGCCGGAAATTATTATCCATGTACGGATGATGGTACATATGGACATGCAGGAATGGTTACCTCTATGATCGAGGAGCTGGCAGACAAGGGGAATAAGTACGATGTCTGTGTTGCGATCGGACCGATGATCATGATGAAGTTTGTATGTCTTCTCACAAAGAAGCTGGAGATCCCGACTATCGTCAGCATGAACCCGATCATGGTTGATGGGACTGGTATGTGCGGTGCCTGCAGACTTCATGTAGGTGATGAGATTAAATTTGCCTGCGTAGACGGACCAGAGTTTGACGGTCATCTGGTTAATTTCGACGAGGCGATGAAGAGACAGCAGATGTACAAAACTCAGGAAGGACGTGCGATGCTGAAATTACAGGAAGGCGACACCCACCACGGCGGATGTGGCCATTGCGGAGGTGACAACTAATGGCTGATATGTTAAAGAGAGTTCCTGTGAGAGAACAGGAGGCAAAAGTAAGAGCAACAAACTTTGAAGAGGTCTGCTATGGATATAATCAGGAAGAAGCTATGGAAGAGGCTTCTCGCTGTCTGAACTGTAAGAATGCAAAGTGTATTCAGGGATGTCCTGTTTCCATCAATATTCCAGGATTTATCTCCAAGATCAAAGAAGGGGATATCGAGGCGGCTTACCAGGTGATCGGTGAGTCTTCTGCACTTCCGGCGATCTGCGGACGGGTATGTCCTCAGGAGTCTCAGTGTGAGTGTAAATGTATCCGTGGAATCAAGGGCGAACCGGTATCGATTGGAAAGCTGGAGAGATTTGTTGCAGATTATGCTCTGGAGCATGACATTAAACCTCAGAAGGCAGAAAAGACTAACGGACACAAAGTAGCCGTTATCGGATCCGGCCCGTCCGGACTGACCTGCGCCGGAGATCTGGCAAAGCTTGGTTATGAAGTGACCGTATTTGAGGCCCTTCATGAGTTGGGCGGCGTACTGGTATATGGTATTCCGGAATTCCGTCTGCCAAAAGAAAAAGTTGTTAAAAAGGAAATTGAAAAAGTAAAAGAGCTGGGCGTAAAATTTGAGACAAACGTAGTCATCGGAAAATCTACCACTATTGACCAGTTGATGGAAGAAGAGGATTTCGAGGCTGTATTTATCGGATCCGGCGCCGGGCTTCCGATGTTCATGGGTATTCCTGGTGAGACAGCAAACGGCGTCTTTTCCGCAAATGAATACCTGACCCGCAGCAACCTGATGAAAGCATTTGACGATTCCTACGATACACCGATCGCTGCAGGAAAGAAAGTAGCAGTTGTGGGCGGTGGAAACGTAGCTATGGACGCTGCCAGAACAGCTCTTCGTCTGGGAGCAGAAGTACATATTGTATACCGCAGAAGTGAAGCAGAACTTCCGGCCAGAGTAGAAGAAGTACATCACGCAAAAGAAGAAGGCGTAATCTTCGATCTGCTTCGGAATCCAAAAGAGATCCTGGTGGATGAGAACGGATGGGTCAAAGGAATGAAGGTCATCAAGATGGAGCTTGGCGAACCTGATGCATCCGGAAGAAGACGTCCGGTAGAAATCCCGGGATCCGAATATGAGATTGAAGTAGATACTGTGATCATGTCTCTCGGAACCTCTCCGAATCCGCTGATTGCTTCCACGACCAAAGGACTGGAGACGAACCGGAGAAAATGTATTGTGGCAGAAGAAGAGAACGGACAGACCTCCAAGGCCTGCGTATTCGCCGGCGGAGACGCCGTGACAGGCGCGGCTACCGTTATCCTTGCCATGGGTGCAGGAAAAGCCGGAGCAAAAGGAATTCACGAACTTTTGTCTGCTAAATAATTAACAGGGGACGTACACTTTTGCAAAAGGGGTACGTCCCCATTGCTAATAAGGGAGAATATTTATGCATAAGTCCATCTATACTGTTGATGAGGATTTATATGGGGTATCATACATGATTTGTTTCGCCGTTATCTGGTATGCGGCTATTTTTAGATTTACTCTGGCCTCAGGATTTCAGGCCGGACTTTTGTTGTTTTATGCAGCCGGGCTTTTACTTTTATATCAAATATGCAGGAAATTTCAGAAGGCATTTTATTATCGGAGATTTCACCGTCAATGTATGCAGGAGAGTGTTCCGCAGCAGGGACGTATTATCAATATTGTCCGGGAATATTATGATGATTATTACGATGACAGTGATGGGAGAAGGCGCAGGCGGCAGACTTTTTATTTTCTGATTATTGAAATGATAGATGCGCAGACAGGAGCTGTACAGACGATAAAAAGTGAACCATATCGACTTCCTCTTTATAAATATATCGGTTCTCCTTATGTAAAGGTCTATACAGACCGTACCGGATGGAAACATGTGATCGATGGATTCCAGCTGAAGCAGAGCCGTCATGATCCGGATATACCTTTGGAAAGTTCGAACGTATATCTGAAAGATTTTAATGAACCGACTATTTTTGTGAAAATTGTCACAGGCATTATTTTTATATTATTCTTTTTACAGATTATATTAAGATGATATAAAAGAAGGAAAGGAGGCAACATGTACCAATCAAGAACGACGATTTCTGACTTTTGCTTTATTGCGATCATGGCGGCGGTGACTGCCGTGATGGCTCAAATTTCGGTTCCTATGCCGATGGGGGTGCCGATGACCATGCAGACTTTTGCGGTGACTTTAGCGGCAATTATTCTGGGGTCAAAAAGAGGAGCACTTGCGATGCTGATCTATTTGTTGATCGGCGCGGTCGGTGTTCCGGTATTTTCAAATTTTACAGGTGGAATTCCAAGCTTTGTGGGACCAACAGGCGGATTTCTCGTGTCCTTTCCGATTATGGCATATTTGATCGGGCTTGGCGTGGAACTAAAAAGTAAATATTTATTTATTCTATTTCTGATATTGGGTACAATATCTAATTATGTGGTGGGTGTGCTTTTTTACATGGTAATCACAGACAGTTCTGTACTGGCCGCGACTGCTGCCTGCGTGATCCCATTTCTTCCCACGGCCGTCCTGAAGGCCGTCCTGGCCTCTGTATTTGGAATTCAAGTGAAGAAAAGGATTCATCTGGCGTTACAGGGCGCCGGGAAACAATAACTGGTAAAGGAGATTAATCTATGCAGCTTGCATTTGTAACTGCTCTTGGCGTAGGTGGCGCAACGATTGTTGGAGTATTACTTGGATTTTTATTTCAGAAGATTCCTCATGAGTTTAATGATGTGGTCCTTGGATTTGCCGCCGGCATCATGTTTGCCGCGGCTGTTATCGGCCTGATTATGCCGTCTCTGGATGAAGGAAATATCTGGGTGACGCTGGCCGGAATTCTTTCCGGCGCCATCTTTCTGAATCTGGTGGATCGTCTGACTCCGCATTTGCATCATATAACGGGAATGGATCAGGAAGCGCATTCGGATAAGCAGAGCCAGCTGAACCGGGTCATGTTATTCGTACTGGCGATTGCCATCCATAACCTTCCGGAAGGGATTGCCGCCGGAGTCGGTTTTGGTAACGAAAATATCAGCAATGCCATTACTGTAGCAGTGGGGATCGCCCTGCAGAATATTCCGGAAGGAATGGTAATTGTGTCTCCGCTGATCATTGCAGGGGTGCCAAAACTCCGGGTTTTTCTTATCGCAAGTTTTACAGGTGTAATCGAAATATTCGGTACCATGCTCGGATTTGGCGCTGTCAGCATTGCCTCAGCGATTCTTCCCTTTGCTCTGGCATTTGCAGGAGGAACCATGGTCTATGTAGTCAGTGATGAAATGATTCCGGAAACCCACAGCCATGGATACGAAAGGCAGGCAACCTACGCGTTGATCTTTGGATTTATGACTATGCTGCTGATGGACTATTATATCGGATAAACCAAAAAGGAGAACAAGAGACTTGAAGATCACATTGGTCACAGTTGGAAAGATCAAAGAAAAGTATCTGAAAGATGCGATTGCCGAGTACAGCAAACGCTTAAGCAGATATTGCAAACTGGATATTGTCGAAGTACAGGATGAAAAGACACCGGACCAGGCAAGCGAGACGGTGGAAGAGCAGATTCGGGATAAAGAAGCAGAACGTATACTAAAACATATCAGAGATGATATGTATGTGGTCACACTGGAAATCGAAGGGCGGATGCTGTCTTCGGAAGAACTGGCAAAAAAAATAGAATCTCTTGGCATCCAGGGGAAAAGCAGCATTGCTTTTGTGATCGGAGGTTCCATCGGTCTTGGAAAAGAGGTCCTGAAACGCTCGGATTATGCGCTCAGTTTTTCAAAGATGACCTTTCCCCATCAGCTCATGAGGGTTATCCTACTGGAACAGGTGTACCGAAGTTACAGGATCATTAACGGAGAACCATATCACAAGTAAGTGCGGTTTTTTCGCATTTAGTTGTAATATGGTATGAAGTAATGAATCATGTGGAGTATTTGAAAGGGAGTGGACGATGATGTTCCGCTCTCTTTTCGTATGGGTAAGAAAGACAATGACAGGGAAATAAACGAATGGTATAATGAAGTAAAAATAGGTCGACAGATTGGAATTTGCCTTTCTGAAAAATAAGAAACAATTAAGATTTATAACAGTAGAATTTTAATGTTTATATGCCAGACTGTTTTTGGAAAATAATTAAGTGTTGTGAGGAAGGATTATTATTCAAATGAATTATATTTCAAGTAATGAATCAGGTGTAGAAATTGAACTCGGATTGATTGATACAATTAAAGATTTACTTTTGGTTCATCCAATTTTTTTACTAGGAATAGCTATAATTCTCATAACAATGATTATAATTTTCAAAAAAGATAGAACAATATCCAAAATTAAAACATCTATCTTATCGTTAATACTGTACTATTATTTATGTCTGGTATTAGGCAATATTGTGGGAATTCCGACTTTAAATGAATTCAGAAGATTGACACGGTTGGGAGAATCGTTTTTTAATCCTAATATAAATTTGATTCCTTTCAGTGATGGATTTAGTTTGAGTTTTATTTTGAATATTTTTCTTTTTATTCCACTGGGGTTCTTATGTCCATTTATAAGCAAGACTTTTGAACGAGCGAAAAATACACTTTTGATTGGTCTTGGATTATCCCTTTTTATTGAATTTATTCAGCTATTTACTTTATATAGAGCAACGGATATTAACGATCTTCTCACAAATATTATGGGAACAATTATCGGCTATTTTTGCTTTAAAGTTGTTTCAAAGTTAAGCAAAGGTAAACAACATTCAATAAGTGATTCTAAGAAGAAGGATTATACGAAATATATACCCACAATTATTATAATTACTGCTTTTGTTTTAGTCTTTTTTAGTTAAATCCTAATTTGTAAGGGAGATGACTTTGTGAAAAAATTAAGTGAAGATGCTGAAAAAATAATGGCGGAACGATTTGGAAAAGATACCATTATTGCATTGGCAACAGTAGAAAATGAGGCATATGGAAAGCAACTCTACTGTTGCAATAGCTGGTGAATGGTTCACGGCACATGGAAAGAGTATAAATTTGGGATATTTCGGGAAAGAGGAAAATCACTGGATTGCCGAGAAATTAAAAAAAGTATTTTCTGAGTGGATCGACAATGGACATAATAATTTTGATGATGAGAATACGATAATTTTATGTGTAGAATTAACCGATGGACTGTTACTTTCACATGGAACAAGGTATGAGTTTTAGTTTTCAGTTTCCGGTTTGTATGACAAATCCTAATTGAAAATATTCTTAATGGGATATAATATAAACAATAAGTATCGTATAAGAAGCAGGGAGGAATGATAGTATGATGTATCCTTTTATGACATTAAATGATGAAACGGAAATTGTTCATTCTGATATGCAGGATGATGGAAGAGTAAAAGTGTATATCGAAAGACCGGATGAACAATATGGTTTTAAACATGCTACATGCTGGCTCCCCGATTACACATGGGAAGATATTTACCATTTTTCGGAAGAAGAGATTAAGCAATTCGAAGAGATAATAAGATCAACTGCTCATCTTATTATTGAATTTTCTCAGGAAGGGGGCTTTGAGAATGCCTCAAATCTTTAGAATGGGAGAATACTGGATTTATTTCTGGACAAATGAGAATAAACCTATTGAGCCGATCCACGTACATATCGCAAAAGGAAAGCCTTCCGAAAATGCAACAAAGGTATGGATTACCAGCGCAGGAAAATGTCTGCTCTGCAATAATAATTCAAGAATTCCTTCACATACGTTGCGCAATATTATGAGAATGATTGAGGCACGCAGTACTGATATTATTCAGAAGTGGTTTGCATATTTTGGAGAGATAAGTTATTATTGTTGATTTTTATTGGACCGCACTAGGATACGTTATGGAGAGCCATATCACAAGTAAGGGAGGAGTAGAAGAGAGTGGACAGATAATGTTCCGCTCTCTTTTTGTATAAGCGGAAATAAAATGACAGAGTAGTAAACGAATGATATAATGAAGAAAAGTAAGAATGACAAATTGGAGTACACGGTAAATCACTAGTACCGTGCTAGTTTTATCTATCCATGAGATAATAAC
>USDK01000024.1 GCA_900553355.1 uncultured Lachnospiraceae bacterium | reverse complement strand
AGGAGTATCATGAACAGCTGAAGGCAGCATAAAAAGGTTGCCCAGCAAAAACTGGGCAACCAAAAAACTTTATATTTTTTTCACTGTCTACTTGACGGGGAGCACACCACTTTTTGCAAAAGTGTACGTCCCCAACTTATATCGTCGCAATATCTATCAATGTCAGTTTCTTGATGTCGGTATTTTCCAGGCTGGTGATCAGTGCCTCTGCGGTGTCAATGGCGGTCAGTACGTTTACGCCTGTTTCGATGGCGCTGCGGCGGATAAGGAATCCGTCGTTTGCCCGGTCGGCGCCCTGAGGCGGTGTGTCGATGACCAGATCGATCTTATGTCCCAGGATCAGGTCCATCAGGTTCGGACTTTCCTGTTCGATCTTATTGACTGCGATGACTTTAACGCCGGCTTTCTCAAGAGCCCGGGCCGTCCCTCTCGTGGCGAAGATGCGGTAACCGATCTCGGCAAAGCGCCGGCCGATCTCTACAGCTTCTTCCTTATCTTCATCCCGCACAGTCATGATCATGTTCTTATGCTTCGGCAGTCTGATACCGGCGCCCAGGAACGCTTTATAAAGCGCCTCATCAAAGGTCTTTGCGATCCCCAGGCATTCTCCGGTGGATTTCATCTCCGGTCCCAGGCTGATATCTGCATCCCGGATCTTCTCGAAGGAGAAGACTGGCATTTTAATGGCAAAATAATCTGCCTCCGGCTGCAGTCCCGGTGTGTATCCCAATTCCCGGATAGTATGTCCCATGATCACCCGGGATGCAAGCGGCACGATCGGAATGCCTGTAACCTTGCTGATATAAGGCACTGTACGGCTGGATCTCGGATTAACCTCGATCACATATACCTCTTCCCCACAGACAATAAACTGAATGTTGATCAGTCCAATCACATGCAGGGCTCTGGCAAGCCTTCTTGTATATTCCTCAATGGTCCGCTTTGTCTTTTCACTGATGCTCTTTGCCGGATACACCGAGATACTGTCCCCGGAATGAATCCCTGCCCGTTCGATATGCTCCATGATTCCCGGGATCAGGATATCCTGTCCATCACAGACCGCATCCACCTCAATTTCTTTTCCCATCAGGTATTTATCTACCAGGATCGGATGATCCTGGGCAATCCGGTTGATGATCCCGATAAATTCTTCGATATCATGGTCATTAATGGCAATCTGCATTCCCTGTCCGCCCAGCACGTAAGAAGGCCGCACCAGCACCGGATATCCCAGACGGTTCGCCACTTCCTTTGCCTCTTCGGCCGTATAGACCGTCCCTCCTGTAGGACGCGGAATCCGGCACTTTTCCAGGATCTCGTCAAACAATTCCCTGTCCTCCGCCGCATCAACATTTTCCGCTGAGGTTCCAAGAATGGGTACGCCCATCTTCATCAGGCTCTCCGTCAGCTTGATAGCCGTCTGGCCGCCAAACTGCACCACTGCCCCGTCTGGATGTTCCAGATCCACAATACTTTCCACATCCTCCGGCGTCAACGGCTCAAAATACAGTTTATCTGCGATATCAAAATCCGTGCTCACCGTCTCCGGATTATTGTTGACGATAATGGTCTCATATCCTTCTTTTGCAAACGCCCAGGTACAGTGAACCGAACAGAAGTCAAACTCGATTCCCTGACCGATCCGGATCGGACCGGAACCCAGCACCAGCACTTTCTTCTTGCCGGAGGTCTCCTCCACTTCATTTTCACTGCCGTAGACAGAATAATAGTAAGGCGTCTCAGCGGCAAACTCCGCCGCACAGGTATCTACCATCTTGTATGCCGCACGGATCCCATATTCATGGCGCATGTCATGGATCTGCCG
Organism: uncultured Lachnospiraceae bacterium; assembly: GCA_900553355.1. Taxonomy (GTDB): domain Bacteria; phylum Bacillota; class Clostridia; order Lachnospirales; family Lachnospiraceae; genus Merdimonas. The sequence continues at coordinate 38,452 of USDK01000024.1, read as the reverse complement.
CTCTGTATTTCCAGTCAGCCTTGCGATCACTGTATCCGGAAATTCCATCCGTTTCGCTTCCTTTAATGTCTCGGCATTCAGCGGCTGATTCTGAAGCTTCTGCTCCATCTCCACCAGGATGGCGATCTTATCGATAAACCAGAGGTCAATCTTCGTAGCCTCATGAATCGTCTCATAGCTGATACCCTGACGGACAGCTTCCGCAATCTTCCAGATCCTGCGATCATCCACCACTCTAAGCTCCTCGATCAGATCTTCTCCCTTAAGGTGCGAGAAATCATAGGACATAAGGCTGTCCACATGCTGCTCCAGAGACCGGATAGCCTTCATCAGCGCTCCCTCAAAATTGTCGCAGATGCTCATGACCTCTCCGGTCGCCTTCATCTGCGTGGTCAGCGTCCGCTTCGCACTGATAAATTTATCAAAGGGAAGCCTTGGTATCTTTACCACACAGTAATCCAGCATAGGTTCAAAGCTGGCATAAGTCTTTTTCGTCACCGCATTTTTAATCTCATCCAGCGTATATCCAAGAGCAATCTTCGCCGCCACCTTAGCGATGGGATAGCCTGTCGCCTTAGAGGCCAGCGCAGAAGACCGGCTGACCCTGGGGTTCACTTCGATGACACAGTATTCAAAACTGTAAGGATTCAGCGCATACTGTACGTTACAGCCTCCCGTGATATTCAGCTCACTGATAATATTTAAAGCTGATGTCCTAAGCATCTGATATTCCTTGTCTCCCAGCGTCTGAGAAGGCGCCACCACAATACTGTCTCCGGTATGTACCCCTACCGGGTCGATATTTTCCATATTACATACAGTGATGCAGTTCCCTTTACTGTCCCGCATCACCTCATACTCGATTTCCTTCCATCCGGCAATGCATCGCTCCACCAGAACCTGTCCCACTCTGGAAAGCCTCAGGCCGTTTTCCAGGATTTCTGTCATCTGAGCCTGATTATGAGCAATCCCGCCGCCGCTTCCGCCCAGCGTATAGGCCGGACGCAGGACCACCGGATATCCGATCTCCTGGGCAAACTTCAGACCGTCTTCCACATTTTCCACCACCAGAGACGCCGCACAAGGTTCGCCGATCTTTTCCATCGTTGTCTTAAACTCCAGCCGGTCTTCCGCCTTTTTGATCGTCTCGGAAGTCGTGCCGATCAGCCGTACATTGTTTCGTTCCAGGAATCCGCTCTCCTCCAGCTCCATGGCCAGATTCAGCGCCGCCTGGCCGCCCAGCGTCGGCAGCACACTGTCCGGGCGTTCCTTTAAGATCAGCTGCTCTACCACCTCGGCGGTCAGAGGCTCGATATAAACCCGGTCTGCAATGTCCTTATCTGTCATGATCGTGGCCGGATTGGAATTCAGGAGTACCACCTCAATGCCCTCCTCCTTCAGGGAACGGCAGGCCTGGGTGCCCGCGTAATCAAATTCCGCAGCCTGGCCGATCACGATCGGACCGGATCCGATAACCAATACTTTCTGTATTTCTTTATTTCTAGGCATTCTTACGCTCCTTTCATCATATCCATAAACCGGTCAAACAGATATCCCGAATCCTGTGGCCCGGGACATGCCTCCGGATGGAACTGCACCGTAAAGATCTTCTTTCCCTCATATATAAGTCCTTCATTCGTTCCATCGTTGACGTTGACAAAGGCCTCTTTTGCAATCTTCGGATCCAGAGTAGAGGCATCTACCGCATATCCATGATTCTGAGAGGAAATATAGACCCGTCCGGTACTTAAGTCCTTAACCGGATGATTGCCGCCCCGGTGTCCATATTTTAACTTATATGTCTTGGCACCATTTGCAAGAGCCATCAGCTGATGTCCCAGACAAATTGCAAAAATAGGAATATCTGAATTGTAAAGCTTCTTGGTTTCTTGAATGATCGTTTCACAGGACGCCGGATCTCCCGGTCCATTAGATAACATGATTCCGTCTGGATTAGAATTGATAATGACTTCCGCCGGTGTATCAGCCGGATAAACCGTCACTTCACACCCACGTTTATGTAAAGATCTGATAATATTATTCTTAGCGCCAAAGTCCATAAGAGCCACCTTCGGGCCGCTGCCTTCCAACACAGAAGACTCGCCGCAGGTCACTTCATAGACAACATCGCCCACCGTATAAGATTTCAGCTTTGGAATGATTTCTTCCAGGTTAAAATCTTCCCTGGTAGTGATCATACCGTTCATCGTACCCTTTTCCCGCAATAGTTTGGTCAGCGCACGAGTGTCAACTCCTGCGATCCCCGGAATATCCTGCGCCTTCAGGAACTCCTGTATAGTACCCTCACAGCGGAAATTACTGGGCATTCGTGACAGCTCTCTTACGATATATCCGTCAGGCCACGCTTTCTTTGACTCCATATCCGGTGTGATCCCGTAATTCCCGATCAGCGGATATGTCATGACAACGGCCTGCCCGGCGTAAGAAGGGTCAGTCAACACTTCGAGATAGCCCGTCATCGAAGTATTAAATACGATCTCACTGATCATATCCTTTGTGGACCCGATACTCGTTCCCGAGAAGACAGTTCCGTCTTCCAGAATCAGAAATGCTTTCATAGATTCACCTTTCCCTTCCTAATACTCGACAAATTGTAGCAATTATACTATATGTTGTCTTGCTTTGCAACCATTTTTTAAGAATACTCCCAATATATTGTAATTTTATTCAGCTTTTCTTCATCCAGGTACTGATAATTGACCTGCGAAAGACCGTACCAGTCGGCAAGATTCCTGGCTGCCTGCTTTACCACACGCTCCAGGATGTCATTTCTTGCCTCTTCATATACCTGTTCTTCTGCAAATTTGACCACCACAGGATTCCCTTTTTCACTGATCACCTGGTTCATACTTTCGAGAATCTGCGAAGGATCATAAGTCTCATAATACATGCCGTTCACCACATAATAATTGGCGTCCATCTTCGTACATTCCGGAAGAGCTGCTGTCGCATCAGGTGTATGGGTTTTCAGAAGCTGTTCTTCGCTGCAGCACATATAGTCATAGCTGATATGGCCCAAAATAGAAGCCTCCCCTCCTTCTTCAGCCTGAAAGACCGGATCTCCCCATGTTGTATCCACATAGTAATAATCTCCGTCACAGGATACCAGGTTCCAGGCGTGTGCCTGCCCGTTCCATGCCGTTCCGGTAACATATGTGCAGAACACTCCCAGTCTCTCCAGAAGATACTGGGTTGCCTTCGCATATCCGGCACACACAGAACGCTTTCCTGCAAACACACTGTAAATATTCTGATTATCCGAAGCCGTCTGGTCGTATTCCACCTGGTTTACCAGGGAATCATATACGTATAATATTTTCTCATAATCAGTCGCATCCGCTCCGATCCCTGACAGATACTCCCCGGCCGCCGCTTCAATAACCGATGCTCTTTTCTCCTTTTCTTCCTCATCATAGGAATATGCCGGTTCCAGTACAGTGTAGGGAACTGCCCCGCCTTCGTATGACGTTGCCGTTGTCCTGCCGTCGCACCAGAAAATCTCAGGATGATCATTCATGACAAACAAAAAGACCTCATTTGCCTCTTCAGGACCGGCGGTATGAATATAAATCTCTTCCTTATAGTCCAGAAGGCCCTGCAGGATCTCCTGGTAAATCTTTTTTCCCTCATCCGAAAGCTGGCCATAATAATATTTCATCCCCAGACTTTCTTCTTCGATCTCCACCTTCTGGAACGGGACCGGCCTCACGGTTTCTTCCATCTTCTGAGCAGCCGTACGCCAGATTCCCATACGATATCCAAACACCACAGCCACACAAAAAATAACTGCTGCCATGACCCAGAGTCTTTTTTTCTTCCTTCTTCTTTTCTTCATAAATCCTTCTTTCATCTCTGTTTTCCAGAACCATTTCCTGATTCCATCATAAACTAACAGTAATAGAATTTCTATGAGGTACTGTCATGAATACGATTCAACAACATGCATCCGCAGACACTCCGGACCTTGGAAGCCTGCAGATCAATCTGACCTCCGGAATCAACGCTTACCCCGTCCAGGGCGCCTCCATCCGGATCTCCTATACCGGCGTTCCGGACAGCACACTGGAAGAACTAAGCACCGACTCCTCCGGCCAGACTGAAACCATAGAGCTTAGTGCCCCACCGCTGGAATACAGCCTGGACCCAGCAATTGAAGAACAGCCCTACTCCGAATATACCCTCCATATCGAGGCCCCCGGGTATGAACCCGTAAGCATCGCAGGTGTCGAGATCCTTCCCACCGTAAAAGCCATTCAGAATGTGACCTTGAATCCCTCGGACACCACTTCTCCTTCAGAAGAAGTATTCGTAATCCCTGCACACACATTATATGGAAATTATCCGGCGAAAATACCGGAGGCCGAGATCAAGCCGGTAAACGAAACCGGCGAAATCGTCTTAAGTCGTGTGGTCGTGCCGGAATACATCGTCGTCCATGACGGAAGCCCCAGGGATTCTACCGCCAAAAATTATTATGTAAAATATAAGGATTATATTAAAAACGTAGCCTCCAGCGAAATCTATGCCACCTGGCCGGCAGATACAATCCGGGCCAATGTCCTGGCCATCATGTCCTTTACCCTGAACCGGGTGTACACCGAATGGTACCGGAATATGGGCTATGACTTTACCATCACTTCCTCCACTGCCTTTGACCACAAATGGATCCCGGAACGCAACTTCTATGACACCATCTCTCCGATCGTCGATGAATTGTTTTCCAACTACCTGTCACGTCCAGGCGTCCGCCAGCCGATCCTGACCCAGTACTGTGACGGCCGGCAGGTACAGTGTCCGGACTGGATGACACAGTGGGGCTCCTGCTCTCTGGGCGAGCAGGGCTATTCTGCCATTCAGATCCTCCGTTACTATTACGGGGACGACATGTACATCAATACAGCGGAAGCCATCTCCGGCATTCCCTCCTCATGGCCAGGCTATAATCTGGATACCGGCGCCAGCGGAAGTAAAGTCCGGCAGATGCAGGAACAGCTGAACACCATCGCCGGCGCCTATCCGGCCCTTCAGAAGATCAATGTTGACGGGATCTTCGGACCTGCCACCAAGGATGCTGTCCGCAAATTCCAGTCTATCTTCGGGCTGCCTTCCACAGGCATCGTAGATTATCCTACCTGGTATAAGATTTCCGAGGTCTATGTGGGCGTGTCCCGGATCGCGGAGCTTACCTAGTTTTCCCCATTTTACCACAAAACCGGACAGAAAAGGGAGTCCTCACAGAACATCTTCATCGATGCTCTGTGGGCACTCCCTTATTATATCGGTCAGAAGAACACCCTCTGGATATCATGATACATAACGACTACCATCAGCAGCATAAGCAGCACGATCCCGGCAAAATGTACATAGCCTTCTTTCTCCGGGGGGACTCTTTTGCGCCGGACCGCTTCCACGAACAGAAAGACCAGCCGTCCCCCGTCCAGCGCCGGAAGCGGAAGAAGATTCATCACGCCCAGGTTTGCAGACAAAAGGATCGCCAGATTCAGCATCTGCGCAGCCACTACAAAGATGCCATAAGACCGGCTCTGCTGATAGGTCTCATCTACCACGTCCACGATCCCCACAGGACCGGAGAGCTGATCCAGGCCAAGGCGACCGGTCACCAGCATCCTCAGACTGTCCAGCGTTACTTCAATCCAGTATTTCACCTCATATGTGCCATACTGGAAGGCAGTCAGAACATTAGCCCTGGTACTTCCGATACTGCCCAGCCCGATCCTCTCATATCCCAGCTTCTCATCCATCTTCGGAGTCAGTGTTACGGTGTGTTCTTCCCCGTCTCTTTCATAGGTCAGCACCACATCCTCATCTGGATGGAACTGCAGGTATGCAGAAATTTCCCGGTAAATGTGTATCTTTTTATCCCCGATGGCCACCACCCGGTCACCGGCCTTGAGCCCTGCCTCGGCAGCGGGGTATCCTTCTTCCACAGAGCCGACCACCGGCTGATCATATCCGATCATAAAGATCAGGATCACGGAGAAAATCCAGGCCAGGATAAAATTAAATACTGGACCGGCAGCGATTACACTGATTCTGGCCCAGACGGACTTATTATTAAAACTATTCGGGGAGTCGGTCGCCTCATCATCTTCACCCATGGCACAGAATCCTCCGATAGGAAGCAGCCGGATACTGTAACAAGTCCCTTTATATTCCTTCCTAAAGAGCGCAGGCCCCATTCCTACCGCAAATTCTTCCACGTCGATCTTATTTTTCTTGGCCAGCAGAAAATGTCCCAGTTCATGAAAGAATACGATAAACCCAAAAAGTAAAATTGCTAATACAATGCCCAAATGCTACCTCCTGCTGTTGATCCGTTCATAAGTTTCCTTTTCTGTCTCCAGAATCTGCTCCAGGGTCGGGTTCTCGATCACCTTATGGGCCCGGATACAGTCTTCTATAATCTCAATAATCTCCAGATATTTGATCTCTTTTCTCAGGAACTGTAAAACCGCCAGTTCGTTGGCCGCATTATACACCGTCGGAAGAGATCCGCCTCTGCGCCCTGCGATATAGGCCAGCTTCAGCCCGTAAAACGTATCCATATCTGGTTCTTCAAAGGTAATACTCCGAAGCTTCCAGAAATCCAGACGATCTCCCGGAAGATAACGTCTCTCCGGATAATACAGGGCATACTGGATAGGCAGCTTCATATCCGGAGTGCCCAGCTGAGCCATCACGGCTCCGTCTTCATACTCTACCATGGAATGAATGATGCTCTGGGGCTGCACCACCACCTGCACCTGGTCTACATCTACACCGAACAGCCATTTTGCCTCGATGACTTCCAGCCCCTTGTTTACCATTGTAGAAGAATCGATGGTAATTTTCTTACCCATAGACCAGTTGGGATGCCGGAGAGCATCCTCTACCTGAACCTCCATCAGATCCTCCTGCTTCTTTCCGCGGAACGGTCCCCCGGAAGCAGTCAGCAGGATCTTGTGGATCTTATTGCCTTTATTTCCCTGAAGAGATTGAAAGATGGCGCTGTGCTCACTGTCCACAGGAAGGATCCTCACATGTCTCTCCTTCGCCAGAGGCATGATCAGATGTCCGGCTGTAACCAGTGTCTCCTTATTTGCAAGAGCTATATCCTTTCCCGCCCTGATGGCCTCGATGGTAGGCCGTATCCCGATCATCCCAACGACAGCTGTCACTAGTATTTCCGCATCCTCCATCGTTGATACCTGGATCAGGCCCTCCATGCCAGATACCACCTTTGTATCCGTATCTGCAATCATCGTCCGCAGTTCGGCAGCTTTTTCCTCAGACCAGACTGCCGTAAGCTTCGGGGAAAATTCCCGGATCTGGCGTTCCAGAAGCTGGATATTATCCCTGGCTGCAAGGCCCAGGACTTCAATATCTTTATTTTCTCTGACAATTTCCAGCGTCTGGGTCCCGATCGAGCCTGTGGAACCCAGGATTGCTATTTTCTTCATAATTTACCTCTCTTCCATCATTATATGACAGACGCCAGATAAAAGATCACCGGCGCCGTAAATATCACGCTGTCAAACCGGTCCAGGATCCCGCCGTGTCCCGGGATCAGTTTCCCGTAATCCTTAATGTCATGGTTTCTCTTGATCGCAGAGGCAGCCAGATCTCCCACCTGAGAGATTGCTCCTCCTGCCGCACAGATCAGCGCATAGTGCCAAAGATTTGCATCCGCGCCTCCCCACTGATTCATAGCCAGTCCAAACAGAACTCCCAGAAGAGCTGCACCCACGATGCCGCCAACACCGCCTTCTACGGATTTTTTCGGGCTTAACTTCGGCGCCATCTTATGCTTTCCGATCAGCATTCCCACACAGTAGGCACAGGTGTCACATCCCCAGGAACTTAGGAAGATCAGCCATACCACCACGCCGCCGTCCGGAAGCATCCGGGTCTGATAGACAAAAGACAGCATCATGGCCACATAGAACAGGCCGAAATAGACGGTCATCACCTGTTCTGCCCGGTACTTCGGGAACGAAAACACATACACGGCCATCAGAAGAACCAGAAAAAGGATCGACAAGGTCATCACATGTTCCAGCTCTCCTACATACAGAAGACGATAGTAAAAGGCCGCCGCCAGGTACCCCACAACGCCCAGCAGTGTCTGCTCTGCTCCTACTACCTTATACAACTCCGTCATTCCGATCAGGCTGACTGCCAGTAGCAGAAAAAAGAGTATATTTCCGCCATATCCCACCGTCGCGATCAATACAATGACCAGCACGATACCGCTTAAAAGCCTTGTCTTAAACATCTTCCGCTTCCCCTTTCACTCCGCCGTAGCGGCGGTCTCTCTGATTATACTGCTCAATGGCCTTCTGCAGCTCTTCTTTGGTAAAGTCAGGCCACAGTACATCGGTAAAATAAAATTCTGTATAGGCCAGCTGCCACAACAGATAGTTGGAAAGTCTCTGTTCGCCGCTGGTCCGGATGAGAAGATCCGGATCCGGGATATCATGGGTATCCAGATAATGCTCAAACGTTTTTTCATCGATACCTGCCGGCCGGATCTTTCCTTCACAGCAGTCCTCTGCTGCCTTCCTGACAGCTCTTAAAATTTCATCACGGCTGCCGTAGTTGATAGCAATCTGAAAATTCAGTCCTCCGTTATTTTTGGTGGCCTCTTCAAGCTCCAGGATCCGGTTTCTGATATCCTCATCAAGGCCGGACAGATCTCCGATGGCCCTCACTTTCATGTCATTCTTTGCCGCTGTCTTCAGACAGGTCTTCATGTAATTGCGCAAAAGCTTCATCAGTGCATCCACCTCATCCTTTGGGCGGTTCCAGTTCTCCGTGGAAAAGGCATACACGGTCAGATATTTGATGCCCATCCTCCAGGATTCCTCGCAGATTTTCTCCACATTTTTGCTGCCCTGCGCATGTCCGTAGTTTCTCGGCATCCCCTTGGATTTTGCCCAGCGTCCATTTCCATCCAGGATGATCGCCACATGCTGCGGTACCTTCATAGAAGTCTTCCTCTCCTTTCGCAAATATGAGGACAGACCAGGTATCCTCCAGATCTGCCCCCTTCATTTCTACACGCGACTGCTTTTAAACGGTCATAACCTCTTTTGACTTTGCCTCCACAGCCTTGTCCACTTCTTTCACGAACTTGTCTGTCATCTTCTGAAGATCATCTTCCATATCCTTGATCTCATCCTCAGAAATGTCAGAGCCTTTTAACTTCTTAAATGCATCGTTCCCGTCTCTGCGGATATTGCGGATGGCTACTTTTGCAGCCTCTCCCTTTTTCCTGACGTCTTTGACCAGTTCTTTTCTGCGCTCTTCTGTGAGTTCTGGAAATACCAGACGGACGGAAGAACCATCATTTGCCGGATTGATTCCCAGATCAGAAGTCAGAATCGCTTTTTCAATCACCTTGAGCATACTCTTCTCCCAGGGCTGGATCTGGATCATACGCGGCTCCGGAACAGACACATTTGCCACCTGCTGGATCGGAGTCGGTGATCCATAATAGTCTACCATGATCTTATTTAATACATTCGGATTGGCACGTCCTGCACGGATGGTAGCCAGTTCACTGTCAAGATTCGCCATAGTTTTCTTCATTTTGCCTTCGTATGTCTGTAATTTTTCGTTCATGCTTGTTTCCTCCCTTATTCTCACACAGTCACTTTCGTTCCTGTAAATGTTCCTGACATGGTATTTACGATGCTGTTTTCCTCATTCAGTCCGAACACCAGCATCGGCATTTTATTTTCCAGGCACATGATGGACGCGGTCAGATCTACTGCCATCAGCTTCCGGTCGATAATCTCCTGGATAGAAATCTCATCAAACTTCTTTGCCTGCGGATTTACCTTTGGATCGCTGTCATAGATGCCGTCGATCGCCTTTGCAAGCAGCATGGCATCTGCCTCGATCTCAATGGCCCGAAGAACAGCCCCTGTATCTGTGGAAAAATAGGGATGTCCCGTTCCTCCTGCAAAAAAGATCACCTTTCCGTCATTCAGGGCTTCTACGGCCGCATCCTTGGAAAACAGCGTAGTAAAGGCGCCGCATACAAACGGGGTGAATACCTCCGTCTGCATTCCTACATGACGGAAAATATCCGACACGTAGATACAGTTCATCACCGTAGCCAGCATCCCGATCTGATCTGCTTTCACCCGGTCAATGGTCTCGCTGGTCCTGCCCCGCCAGAAATTGCCGCCGCCTGTCACGATCGCCACCTGGATCCCGTCGTCTGTAAGCTTTTTTACCTGACGCGCAACACCAAGACAGGTCTCCTCGTCAAAGCCCGTCTTCTTGTCACCTGCAAGAGCTTCTCCACTGAGTTTCAATAATACCCTTTTCATAATTTATAATGCTCCTTACTTCTGTTTATCATGCCTTTGCATACTTAAATAAAGTATAACATAGGAACGTAAAAAAGGGAATCTTAAATATTCCCTTTATACCCTCTTCTTCATAATATGAAGATACATGATAAACAAAAGTCCTCCTGCCAGCACCCATGCTACCGGCGCTGCAAAACACATTCCCACATAACTTCCGATCTGTGCAGCAGCCACAGCCATCACACTTCGTCCGATCAGCTCCGCGATTCCTGCCGTCATGGGAAGAAGTCCAAATCCCATCCCCTGGATCCCGTTCCGGTATACATTTACAAACACCAGAGGAATAAAGGAAATCCCCACGCATTTCAGATAAATATCTACATATTCTGTAATCTCATTCAGATTTTCCGAGACAAACAAAACGGTCAGATATTTTCCTGCAAAAATGATCAGTAACCCTGCCAGCACTGCATAGATAATTCCAATCCAGGTCCCGCTGAAGAATCCCTTCCGCAGACGCTCCTTCTCTCCTGCGCCCATATTCTGCGCGCAATAGGTGGCCATCGTCGTCCCAAGTGCCACGTAAGCCTGGGACACCACCTGCTCAATCTTGCTTGCTGCAGCAAATCCTGCCGCGGCAACAGACCCCAGAGTATTCAGGGATGCCTGCAGGATAATGGTTCCAATGGCAGTAATCGAGTACTGGAACGCCATCGGGAATCCAATAGCCATCTGCCATTTCACCAGGCTAGGATCCATCCGCCAGTCTTCCTTGTGAAGATGCAGAGCCGGAACCTTTTTATAAATATAGAAGAGACACAGCACCCCGGACACTCCCTGGGAAATGACAGTCGCGTAGGCAGCCCCTTCCGCTCCCATGTGAAATCCTGCAATAAATAAAAGATCCAGCACCACATTTAAAAATGCCGCCAGAATCAGGAAATACAGCGGTCTTTTGCTGTCTCCAATGGCCCGCAGGATACTGGCCAGCAGATTATAGAGGACCTGGGCCACGATTCCTCCGCAGATTACCATAATATATCCATATGCCTCTCCGTACATATCGTCCGGCGTATTCATCCAGTATAAAATCTGCCGCATCATGGTCATACTGGCCACTGTCAGTATGACAGATACCACAGCTGACAGAACCGCTGCCGATGCTGCTGAACGGCGCATCGCCCTCTCATTGCCAGCTCCGTAATGCTGAGCAGTCACCACCGTAAATCCGGCGGTCAGTCCCTGCAGAAATCCAATGATCAGAAACATCAGAGTCCCACAGGCTCCCACAGCCGCCAGAGCCGCATTTCCCACAAATTTTCCTACAATGATCGTATCTGCCATGCTGTAAAACTGTTGAAAAATATTACCAATAAAGATAGGGGCCGTAAAATTTAATATCCTTTTTGTCGGGTTCCCAACCGTCATATCCTGTACCATCTGTCTTCCCCCTCCCGGCACTCAAACGTCTGTCATTATACCGAAATGGCGACTGTATTGCAATAGCCAGATCCAAGATTTCTGACCGCTTGTATAAGAATTTTAAAAATGATATAATCTATAAAATGTATTTATAGTTAAAAATCATTATCAGACCGGAGGTATTTATGAATACAATTCAGCTAGAATGTTTTATCGCAGTAGCAGAACACCTGAATTTTTCCAGGGCTTCTGAAGAATTAAAGATCACCCAGCCTGCTGTCAGCCATCAGATCCAGGCGCTGGAAGAAGAGCTTGGTGTAAAATTATTTCGGCGCACCAGTAAAAGCGTCTCTCTTACCCAGGAAGGCATGATGTTTTTTCCTGACGCACAGCTGATCTTAAAAACCGCCCTGTCCGCCAGAGAACGACTTGGAAAACGAGAGCATTTCATTTCCTTTGATATCGGATGTCATAATCACATGGAGCTCCATCTTCTTCCCCCGGTATTAAAAGAGCTTTCTCTTCAGTTTCCCCTGCTGCGGCCCTCTATCCATATGGTTCCTTTTCCTTCTCTGATGGGAATGATAAATGACCGGCAGATCCATGTTACCTTTGGGGTCAAAGACGCACCCAGGTCCTCTTCTCTCCGGTTTCAGGAACTCTGCCAGTGTCCCATGACCTGCGTCTGTTCCCCTGACGATCCGATCGCTGTACAGGCTGACCGCCAGGGCAGGAATTCATTAAAACGGGAAGAGTTGTCCGGCAACATTATTGTCTGTTCTCCCCGCCATATTTCCAATGCAGTATTTTCTGTCCAGAACAGTCTGCTCTCCCAGCTGCCTCCAGAGCAGCGGTATTTTACAGAAAATATCGAAAGTGCTTTTACTCTGGCAAAAGCCGGAATGGGATATACGATTTATCCCGACATTCCTCTGACCCGCGATCCCGATCTGTGCTATATTCCTCTTGAAAACGTTCCATGCCTTTCCTTCGGTCTCTACTGCCGCCGGGATGATGAAGAGCCTGTTTTAAAAGGATTTATCCGCCTGATGCGGGAACTGTTTTAAACTCCACATATGCTTTTTCTTGAAATACTTTTTCTTCAGTGCTACTATTAAAATGTCAAAGACGACGGATCTGTTTTCCGTTGTCTTTTCATCTATTCCGGATGATATAAAACGACTAAACAAATAATATAAGGGAAAGGAGCAGGCATTTTAGCCGTGAAAACACTATGAAAAAAATGATCCTTGTTACATCTCCCCCGGCCTGTGGGAAAACCTACATTTCAAAACAGCTTGCCAGAAACCTGAAGCATGTCGTCTATCTCGACAAAGACACCTTGATCCCGCTGTCCAATCGTGTGTTCGCGGCTGCCGGCGAAGAAATCAACCGCAGTTCGAAATTCTTTGAAGAAAATATCCGCGACTATGAGTATGAAGCGATTGTAGATATCGGTGTTGAGGCGTTAGAGTATGACGACATTGTTCTGATCAATGCTCCGTTTACAAAAGAGGTTCACAATGAAGAAACTCTGGAACGTTTCCGAACCAAACTGAAGAAAAAAGGCGCAAAGCTGGTCATTATCTGGGTTGTGACTGACCCGGAAATCTGTCATGAGCGGATGATCAAACGGAACTCAGACCGGGATACCTGGAAACTAGAGCACTGGGATGCATATATCCAGACAATTGATTTCTCCATCCCAGAACCTTTAAAAAGACTGGATGCAGGACATGACCTGATTCTCTTTCACAATTCTTCTGATGCAGAATTCGATGAATCTATGCGTATGATCCTGCCAAAACTAGAAGAAGATTAGCTGAATACGAGCATCCGGATCATGTCACTACATATCTTTTAAAAAAAATTTTGCTCTATGGGGTTGAAAAATACCTCCATGGGGTATATATTATAGGCATCAGAATACCCCCATGGGGTTTCTGAATCATTGGCTGAAATTTATTTACCAGGAGGAATGTATCATGAAACAATATGATGTAACAGGCATGAGCTGCGCGGCATGCAGCAACCGGATCGAAAAAGCCGTATCCAAAGTGCCGGGCGTCACTTCCTGTTCCGTCAGCCTGCTGACGAATTCTATGGGAGTGGAGGGCACTGCCTCAGCGGATGCTGTAATCGCCGCTGTTGAAAAGGCCGGGTACGGGGCCTCGGAAAAAGGCGCCCATAACGAACAGGCCAGAGAAAAGGGCGTCTCTATGGCCGCCCAGGAAGAGTCCCTGAAAGATAAAGAAACCCCGAAAATGAAGCGAAGGCTGATCGCCTCCCTGTGTTTCTGGATCCCGCTGATGTATATTTCCATGGGACATATGATGTGGAACTGGCCTCTGCCATCAATCCTGGCCGAGAACCACATGGCCATCGGTCTGGTGGAACTTCTGCTGACAACAATGATCATGGTAATCAACCAGAAATTCTTTGTCAGCGGCTTCACCAGCCTGATCCACGGCGGACCAAACATGGATACTCTGGTAGCCCTGGGGGCAGGAGCTTCCTACATCTATAGTCTCTATGCCCTGTTCGCCATGTCCGCTGCCCTGACCCAGGGAGATGCCCCAGGAGCCATGTCCTATATGCATGAATTCTACTTTGAATCAGCCGGCACGATCCTGACGCTGATCACAATCGGAAAGCTTTTGGAGGCAGTCTCCAAAGGCCGAACCACAGACGCCCTGAAGGGCCTGATGAAGCTTGCCCCGAAAACCGCGACCGTCGTCCGGGACGGAAAAGAAGAAGTCGTATCCATAGAGCAGGTACGGAAGGGCGATATCTTTATTGTAAAACCAGGCGAGAATATCCCGGTAGACGGAGTTGTCGTAGACGGGACCAGCGCAGTCAATGAATCTGCCCTGACCGGCGAGAGCATTCCGGTGGATAAAAATGCGGGCGACGCCGTCTCTGCCGCAACCCTGAACCAGTCCGGTTATCTGCGGTGCCAGGCTTCCCGCGTAGGCGAAGATACCACACTGTCGCAGATCATCCAGATGGTCAGCGATGCTGCAGCTACAAAAGCCCCCATCGCCAAGATCGCAGACAAGGTATCCGGCATCTTTGTCCCGGCGGTGATCGGAATCGCCCTCGTCACCCTGATCGTATGGATGCTGACCGGGCAGTCCATCGGATTCTCTCTGTCGAGAGCCATCTCCGTACTGGTCATCAGCTGCCCCTGTGCCCTGGGGCTTGCCACACCTGTGGCGATCATGGTGGGCAACGGGATGGGCGCAAAGAACGGGATCCTGTTCAAGACTGCTGTCTCCCTGGAGGAAACGGGACGGACGCAGATCGTTGCGCTGGATAAAACCGGAACCATTACAAGCGGCGAGCCGAGGGTAACGGATCTGATCCCTTTGGAGGGCATTTCAGAGCAGGAGCTTTTAAGCTGTGCTTACGCACTGGAGCAGAAAAGCGAACATCCTCTCGCCCATGCTGTCATTGTAAAAGCTCAGGAAAACGCCTCCCTGCCAACATATGATGCAGAGGAATTCCAGGCGGTTCCTGGCAACGGTCTTTCCGGAAAAGTAAACGGTTCCATGATATATGGAGGAAACTTAAAATTCATCAGCCAGACTGCCAGCCTTTCAGAAGAGATAAAGAAAACAGCCGACCATCTGGCGGAGGAAGGAAAAACTCCTCTGTTCTTTGCCAGAGACGGCAGGCTGATCGGTATCATTGCGGTAGCGGACGTAGTAAAAGAAGACAGTCCCGAGGCCATCAGAGAGCTTCAGAATATGGGAATTCACGTTGTCATGCTCACCGGCGACAACGAGCGCACCGCAAAGGCCATCGGAGAGCAGGCCGGCGTGGATGAAGTGATTGCAGGAGTGCTGCCTGACGGAAAGGAAAGCGTCATCCGCAGCCTGAAGAAAAAGGGCAAGGTAGCCATGGTTGGAGACGGTATTAATGATGCCCCGGCCCTTACAAGAGCTGACATGGGCATCGCGATCGGAGCCGGGACGGATATCGCCATCGACGCTGCAGACGTGGTTCTTATGAAGAGCAGGCTGACCGATGTGGCGGCCGCAATCCGCCTAAGCCGGGCAACCCTGCGCAATATCCATGAGAATCTGTTCTGGGCATTCATCTATAATGTCATCGGGATCCCGCTGGCTGCCGGTGTATGGTACCCAGTCTTTGGCTGGCTGTTAAATCCTATGTTCGGAGCTGCGGCCATGAGCCTTTCCAGCTTCTGCGTGGTAAGTAATGCATTGCGTCTTAACTGGTTCAAAATGTACGACACCAGTAAAGATAGAAAAATCAAAACAAAGAAAAACAATAAGGAGGACAAAACCATGACAAAAACAATCAGTATTGAAGGTATGATGTGCGGACACTGTGAGGCTACAGTAAAGAAGGCTCTTGAGGCCCTCAAAGGCGTGGAAAACGCAGAGGTCAGCCACACAACAGGCACGGCAGTGGTAACTCTGGATGCTGACGTCAGTGACGAAGCACTCAAAAAAGCTGTAGAGGATCAGGATTACAAGGTTACAAAAATCGCGTAAATCCAGCTGATCCATTTATCAGAAAAAAGAGCATTGATCATGAAGAACAAAAAAGCCCTTGACAGCATCCGTTTTCGGAGCTTTCAAGGGCTTGACTTTTTAAGTGATAGATTACATTCCAGCCTGTGCTGCAACCTCTGCTGCAAAGTCATCGACTTTCTTCTCGATTCCTTCGCCGGTCTCAAAACGAACAAACTTCTTAACAGTCATGTTTGCACCGTTTTCTTTTGCAACCTTAGCAACATACTTGGCAACTGTCAGATCGCTGTCCTGTACGTATACCTGATCCAGCAGACAGATCTCTTTCATCTCTTTGTTGAGACGTCCGATGATCATCTTCTCGATGATGTTGTCCGGCTTGTCCGGATTCTCTGTCTTAGCCTGTGCCAGCAGGATCTCTTTCTCATGATCCATAAATTCCTGTGATACTTCATCACGGGATACATACTTCGGAGACATAGCTGCTACCTGCATAGC
Source organism: uncultured Lachnospiraceae bacterium (assembly GCA_900553355.1). Lineage (GTDB taxonomy): Bacteria > Bacillota > Clostridia > Lachnospirales > Lachnospiraceae > Merdimonas. Next base: position 21,690 of record USDK01000024.1, on the reverse strand, counting down.
TACATTCTTCAGACATTTTCTAATCTCGTCATTTACAACATCCGTCTCTGCCTCTACCAGAACACCGATACGTCCGCCGCCGTGGATATATGCCACTACACATCCATCGGAAACGATCTTCTCAAATCTTCTGATGCTCAGCTTTTCACCGATTACAGAAATCTTCTCTGTCAGAGCTTCCTGCACCGTCTTAGAACTGTCCTCATTCCATGCTTCTGCCATAAATGTATCCATATCCTTCGCATCTGTTGCCAGAGCCTGATTAGTAACAGCCTTGACAAATCCCTGGAACTCGGCATTCTTTGCAACAAAGTCTGTCTCAGAGTTTACCTCAACGATCGCTGCTGTCTTGTCGTCTTTTACTTCAGCCATTACAAGACCTTCTGCTGCAATTCTTCCAGCCTTCTTCACAGCCTTAGCTTCACCGTTCTTTCTCAGGTACTCGATCGCTGCATCCATATCTCCGTCAGTCTCGCTCAGAGCTTTCTTGCAGTCCATCATGCCCGCGCCGGTCAATTCTCTTAACTCTTTTACCATACTAGCTGTAACTGCCATCTTATCTTCCTCCACACTTTACAATCTTATTCTTCTACTGTTTCCTCTTCTGCTGTCTCTTCAACAGCCTCTTCATCATAAGCTGCCTCTTCATCGCCAGTCATACCCTGGTTTGCCTCTACAACAGCATCTGCCATCTTGGAAACGATCAGTTTTACTGCACGGATCGCGTCATCATTTCCCGGGATCACATAATCCAGTTCCTCCGGATCACAGTTGGTATCTGCAATTCCGATCAACGGGATTCCCAGTGTGTGAGCTTCCTGTACACAGATTCTTTCCTTCTTTGGATCAACAACGAAGATTGCATCCGGGAGTTTCTTCATCTCTTTGATTCCGCCCAGGTTTCTCTCCAGTTTTTCCCATTCTTTCTTTAACTGAATAACTTCTTTTTTCGGCAGAACATCAAAAGTGCCATCCTCGGACATTCTCTCGATCTCTTTGAGACGTGCCACACGGCTCTTGATTGTCTTGAAGTTTGTCAGCATTCCTCCAAGCCATCTCTCATTTACATAGAACATTCCACAACGCTCAGCCTCTGTCTTGATGGCATCCTGTGCCTGCTTCTTTGTTCCTACAAACAGGATCGTGCCGCCTTCAGCCGCAATGTCAGACACTGCCTGATAAGCCTCGTCTACCTTGCCTACAGACTTCTGCAGGTCGATGATGTGGATCCCGTTTCTCTCTGTGTAAATGTACGGAGCCATCTTAGGGTTCCATCTTCTTGTCTGATGTCCAAAATGAACACCTGCCTCTAAAAGCTGCTTCATTGAAATTACGCTCATGTTTCTTTCCTCCATTTGGTTTTTTTACTTCCGCACCTGTGTAAGCCCTTGAAACCGTCTTGTTTCCAAGCTTTGGCACCATCTCGGGCAAGCATGTGCGTGTTTTTTCGCGACTGTAATATAATAGCACAAAAGCCCTGCTGACGCAAGGCTTTTATATGATTTATCTTTCTTCTTTTATTTTCCCGCTACCAGTATCTTCTTACTCCCAGAACTGTCCGGTAATTCGGCGGAGAACTGATCTTGATCCCTCCCGCCGGATACGGAGCACTGTTCGATGCATGGACAATCTGGTTGCCGCCGATATAGATTGCCACATGATTGCTGTAGACGATCACATCTCCCGGAAGCATGTCCGAATAATTGACTGCTTTTCCTCCTGCAAGCTGTCCCCAGGAATCTCTCGGAGTGGAAATCCCGAATAACGCATGAACAGACATCACAAATCCAGAACAATCTGCGCCGTTTGTCAGACTTGTCCCCCCATATTTATATGGATTTCCTACATACTGGCAGGCACGGTTTGCAATCTGCTGTCCCAAAGATGCATTACTTGGGGCAGAGGATGTCCCTCCGGACGGCTTACTGGTACTGCCGCCGCTGCTATTGCTGTTGCTTCCTCCGGACGGCTTACTGGTGCTGCCGCCTGTATTGCCGGAAGAGGCATTTCCTCCTCCGCCGCTGTTACTTGTATTTCCCGAAGGCTGGGAACTCTGTCCGCCGGACGTCCCCTGACCTTCTGCAGATGCAACCATATTTTCCGTTGCAGCCGTCAGCTGGGTAAGCTGAGTAGCCGCTTCTGCCCTTGCAGCCTCAAGCTGTGTATCAAAATCTGCGATCTGGCTCCTCATCGTATCAAGGGTACCCTGAAGCTCCGTCTGCTCTCTTCCCATATCTGCAGACATCTGTTCCATATCTGCCTGTCCGGCCTCCAGTTCTGCCTTGCGCTCAGCCACCTCATCTTTTACTTTTATATATTCACTCAGCTGCTTTCTGTCGTAACTATGTACATTCTGAATGTATTCAGCCTTATTTACCAGATCAGAAAAGCTCTCAGCGCTGATCAGCGTCTCAAGGAAAGAAGCATCTCCAGCCTCATAGATATACTTAATGCGCTTTTTCATCGCTTCATACTGCTGCTGTTCTTTTTCCTCTGCTGTCTGAAGATCTGCCTGCGCCTGACTGACCCGTGCCTTCTGATTCTCGATATCCTGCTGCAGGGCGTCATACTGAAGGAGAAGTCCTACCAGCTGCTGCTGAACGTCGGCAGCCTGGTTTTCCATCTCCGTCTTTTTTTCTTCCAGACCCGCCACCTCATCATTTTCCGGCACCGCCATCACCGGTGTTGCAAAAGAAACGCTCATTACAAGAACTGTAATGAGCGCATTTACATATCGTTTTTTCATATTCTCACCCATTCTTATCATTCTTGCCACTTCATCTGTTACAAGTATCACTTATGCTCCCCAGCATATCTTAAGGTCAGAATACTACATTTTTTATTCATTTTCAATAAATTTCTGTGTTTTTCCAGAAATTTCCCACAATAACAATTGTCTCTTACCAGTAACGTCTGTACCACGGAGAACCATAAACACTGGCAACTCTTACTACGTCTCCGGTGTGTGGTGCATGGATCATCTGTCCGCCGCCGATATAGACTCCGACATGTGTTCCGTAGCATACCAGATCTCCAGGCTGCGGGCTGCTGACTGCCTTTCCTCCGCCGCCCTGTGCCTGTGAAGTACGGGCAATACTGATACCAGCTACTCTGTGGCAATACTGTGTCAGGCCAGAACAGTCAAGACCAACACCCGGTGTGGATCCGCCCCATACATAAGGTACCCCCAGCTGGCTGTAAGCCGCATTGACGATTGCCTGTGCAGCAGATGTATTTCCTGTTCCCACATTGCTGCTGGAGGATCCGCCGCCTGTGCTGCCTCCGGTGCTTCCGCCTCCGCCTGTGTTTCCTCCGGATACAGTACCGGTTGTACCACCGTTATTTGCTGCTCCATTACCTGCTGCTCCGCCATTGTCATTATTGCCGCCGCCTGCCGCTGCTTCTTCGGCTGCCTGCTGCTCTGCCGCCTGTCTTGCAGCTTCCTCAGCTGCCGCCTGTATCTGAGAATCCAGGTTGGCTACCTCATCCTTCTTCGTCTCGATAGTCTCGCTCAGTTCTGCTTCCTGGGCCTCATATTCTTCCTGCATGGACTCCATCTTCTTCTGGTCGTCCTCAAGTGTAGTTTTCAGATCTTCAATCTTCTGTGTAGTCGCTACATATTCGTCCAGCTGCTGGCGGTCATATGTATGAACGTTCTGAATATATTCCGCTTTGTTTACAAGGTCAGTGAAACTTTCAGAAGTAATCAGAGTCTCAAGGACACTGGCATCGCCCTGCTCATACATATATTTGATACGAAGCTTCATATCCTCATACTGCTGCTGTTCTTTTGCTTCTGCTTCTTTCAGATCTTCCTGAGCCTGGATGACCTCTTCTCCTTTTGTAATCAGATCTTCTTCCAGGTTCCCGATCTTTGTCAATAAATCTGTCAGCTGACTCTGTAAAGATGACACCTCACTCTCAGCTGCTGCTTTATCCTCTTTTAAATCATCTACTGAAGGCGCTGCCATTACAGGCGTCACGATCATAGAACTTGCCGCAACCGCTGTCAGCAGTCTGACTCCAAATCTTTTCATAACAAACCATCCTTCTCACATATAAATTATACTCATATTCCCCTACTTCTGACATAGCAACTCTACATCTAGAGTCGATTATACTCCAACAATTTTACTTTTGCAACATTTTTTAACATTTTTGTAACATATCAAAACTGGCGGCTTACATCGCCGCCAGTTTTTCATCATGATGATCTTTATTTTCCGGTATGTCCGGTTTTTCTTCTATCCTCTGGATAAATACAAACATGGTTGCCGCAACTGCCGCGCAGATTACCGTTGCCGTACCAATCCGCATAATATCTTCCATCAGCCAGTCCATCAGTCCTATCTGCGTCGCTGTCACAGACAGAAGATTCATTGTCATATGAGCCAGGATCGGTGCTTTAACAGATCCGTATTTTTCATATACATATGCCAGCATCATGCCCAGGATAAATCCATACAGCATCTGTACCATATTCATATGAAGCAGTCCGAATACCAGGGCCGAATATAAGGCCGCCTGCAAAAAGCTTCCCCTTTCTCTCATCCGCCTGAATAAAAGTCCTCGGAATACAAGCTCTTCACTGACAGGAACCAATAGTCCCAGACACACTACCTGAAGTGGGAATGCCGCTGAGTAAAGCGCTTCCATCGTCTGAGTATATGCCTCATCCGCCACAGAAAGATTTCCGATCATAATCAGGTTATTCAATCCCAGGCAGAGGGAAAGCGACATGATAATAACCGCAAGATACTTCCAGATCGGCGCTTTTTTGTTCGGAATGATCCCCATCATTTTTTCCTTTACCCGGTCACGGTGAAAGAAAATCCACATCACCGGGATCACGACAACTGCCGACATCCCCTGGATCAGTGTGCTGGCCTTCAGATACTGTCCGATCAACTGGTTATACAGATCCATCATAGCATCTTCACTATTCACCGCCGCGCTAAACGCATCCGGATTGGCAATCTGGCACACCATCGCCAGCGCAGTCATGGCCAGGATCGATACCAGAAATTCAATGCCCCATTTAATCAAAATCGGTCCCCACAGCTGCCACATCCGTTTTCCGTAATTTTCCGGCCGGATCGGCGGCATGGGTCCGCCCTGTTGTTGTTCCATACTGTTCCCCGCTTTCTAACATCACTACTTTTCCTATTTTACTTCCCATAAGTAGAACTTTCAATTAAAAAAGTATAAAACTTTCGAAAAGCAGGAAGCTGTCATAAATTACAGTTTGATCTTAATTACATCCACATCCAGATCCCACAGGAATTTATCCAGATCCTTATATGACAAAAAGACGGTAGCCGTATTTTCCAACGGATGAATGCCAAGGCTCTTGCACCGGGATAAATCTTTATCAATAAAGAACTCCACCTGATGGTCCGTATCGTTCATCAGACCAAAGGGTGAAACACTTCCCTGCTTCAGTCCCAGATACTTCTCCAGCCGTTCTTCCGAGGCAAAACTCAGATTGCCGGCTCCAAGCTGACGTCCCAGTGCTTTCAGATCCACCTTCTTACTTTCCTCACAGGTTACCAGAAAATGGCGTTTTCCTTTTGAATCCCGCAAAAACAGGTTCTTGCACAAAGTTCCCTTCTTAGGCAGTCCAAGCCTGTCCATGTCCTCCATCGTATGAACCGGCTCATGTTCTACCACTTCATATTTGATATTCAGCTTATCTAATGCATCATATACTCTCTGCTTCTGATCTTCCATGGCGCGCATCCGCTCCTTTCTTAATCCTAAAATAAATTTTTCTTTATTATAGTGCAGTGACGAAGAAATGTAAAGCTGAAAGGGTTTGAAAAAGGAGGCCCTTATCCAAGGATCTCCTCCACTGCCGCCAGATAGCGGTCAGATTTTTCCGCCTTTTTGATTTTCTTCAACGCTTTTTCCTGTCCGGGAAACATTGCCCCCATATAAGACCAAAGTTCTTTCATTTTAAACAGTACATTCTTTTCTCCCATACTGATCTTCTGATAATCCTGAAAAATCTGGTCATGAAATCTCCGAAGCCGGTCTCTGGATGCAGGCGCTCCTCCACGGATCTCACTTACCAGCCCCGGATTACGAATGATCCCTCTTCCCAGCATGATGCACGAAAGGTCCGGAAAACGCTCCTGAATCTTCTTTTCATCCTCAGATGCAAAAATGTCCCCATTGTAACAGACCGGAATCTTACTTTCCCTGAACGCCCACGCGAACACTTCCATATTCGGATGATTTTTATAAAAATCTTTCTGGACTCTGGGATGAATAATTAATTCTTCCACCGGATACTGATTGTAAATACGCAGGATCTCTTCAAATTCTTCCGGACTGTTTTTCCCGATCCTGGTCTTGATTGAAATCCTTCCTTTCGTTCCGGAAAAAATTTTATCAAGGAACCGGTCCAGCTCATCTGGGACACTTAAAAATCCGGACCCTCTGTTTTTCGAGACTACTGTTTTTGAGGGACATCCCAGATTCAGATTGACCTCCTCATACCCATATACCCTCAGTTTCTCTTCTGTTCTGAGGAAGCTATCTGCATCATTGGACATGATCTGCGGAACCAGGTACATTCCCGGGTTATTCTCCGGGAGGATCTCTCTTTCTTCCCTGGCATTAAATCCCCGTTTTGTGTGAGGCACAAGAAAAGGGGTAAAATACTTATCCATGGGGTGGAAGCATGCATGATAAGCTCTTCGATAAACATCAGTTGTAATCCCTTCCAGCGGCGCCAGATAATACTTCATTTCCCGGATCTCCACAACGTTTTTTCCATTATCTTTTCCTCCTTGTGATTGACTTTTCTCTTATTTCATCAATTTTTGAAGAACAGCTACCAGCTCATCAATCGCCTCTTCATGTCCGGCACGGATATCATCGGCCACACAGGTCCGGATGTGATTGGCCAACAGCACTTTATTAAAGCTGTTCAACGCGGAATTTACCGCTGATACCTGGACCAGGATATCCGTGCAATACACGTCATCTTCCACCATCCTCTTGATTCCACGGACCTGGCCTTCAATCCGGTTCAGCCGGTGGATCAGATCCTTGAATTCCTTTTCGGAACGTTCTTTTGTTTTATGTGTACACATCTTGCATTCATGATTTTCTTCCATGTTGGGCCCTCCTTACCCTGCTATTATGTACCCTCACGGGGTATATTTCAAGTGCAAATTTACGGGATTGAAAAAGCTGCCGCAAAAAACGCGGCAGCCCCTTAATATAAATGCTCTTTTAAATTTTCATCTTCATAATCAAACACACAGCGTTCAAATGCATTGATCACATGTGTATCCAGATATTTATCATATCTCTTGTGCTGCCTTCCGTAGGATTTATGGACATGTCCGTGCAGGAAAAATCTCGGCCGGTACTTTTCGATCAGATTGATAAAGGTCTGAAATCCCTGATGGGGCAGATCCCGTCCATCGTTCAATTGATAAGCCGGCGCATGAGTCACCAGAATATCAAATCCGCCGTGACGCAGCAGCTGGAACCACAGCCTGCGGACCCGCCCGCGCATCTGGCTCTCCGTATACTGATAACTTCCTGGGCGGTAACGCATCGAACCTCCCAGCCCCAGGATACGGATTCCCTGATAGACATAAATCTGATCCTCGATACAGATACAGCCGCCCGGAGGATGTTCTTCATATTTAGTGTCATGATTCCCGTGGACATATAATACCGGCGCAGAGGTAAATGTAGCAAGAAACGACAGGTACTCCGGGGCGAGATCACCGCAGGAAATGATCAGATCGATCCCTTCCAGCTTGCTTTTCTCAAAGTAATCCCACAGATAAGGCGATTCCTCATCTGCGATCGCAAGTATTCTCATTTCTCATTAACCTTTCTTCTTTTCTACTCCCTGCTGCTGTACGACAGCCTTCGACTGCTCCACCAGCTTATCCTCTTCGGGAATCTCCCCGATCACATTGTCCGCCAGCCAGTCCATGGTCACAATCTCTTCCGGAGTCAGTTCTTTCTGAGGGTCAGACTGGATAATTCCGTTCTGGGAATACAGAACACCAAAGAACGGATTGAATTTACCAGAACAGATGGCCCCCTTCAGCACCTGTACCAGCCGTTTCATTCCAAGCGGCAGATTCTGTGAACAGATGACATCCACGACACCTGCGGACATCCCCCACCAGTAATTGATTGCCTTTTTGGTAACGGGGTCATCATCATAGCTCCATGTTCCATTCATGATCGTCCGGATCAGCTGCTCATAGAACTTTCCCCAGTGCCAGACCGGCATAGCCAGATTATGAGGTCTGCCTTCCTCCAGATGGTAGATTCCAAAGAACCGGGAACCCTCCTCCGGGATCACCATATCTTTTCCGGAGATACAGCTAGAGTTGGTCCGTTTTACATTTTCCATCACATCAATATCCTTTACAGAGGTCCATTCCAGATACACTTCCGCATGGGGATTCGTCATCTGTGCGCCAAGAGCAAAGGCATTGATATTGGCAATCGTGCCATAAATCGGATAGTCTGCGATATAGGACAGGCGGTTATTTTCCGCCATGGCTCCTGCTATGGCCCCCATCAGAAACTTTGCCTCATGCATCCGTGCATAGTAGGTCCGGATATACCGGTGCAGCGTATTGACAGAACAGTTTAAGATCCGGATCTTCGGATGGGCGATTGCCGCCTTTACACTTGCCTGCACCATGACGGGAGTCGTGGTAAAGATAATATCACATCCATCTTTGATTGCAGTCTCCAGGATCTCGTCAATATTATCCTGTGTTACATTATCATAATAACAGGTGACGACTTCTTCCGGGAACGTCTGCTCCAAATGAAGCCTTCCCAGTTCGTGTGCATAGGTCCATGCCGAAGAAGTCACTGTCTTTTCGTAGATAAATGCTACCTTCAGCCTTGGGGAGCTCGGCTGCAGAATCCTGCTGAGCAGCGGCTTCTTCTCGGTATTCGGATCCATTTTCAGATCCACTTCCTCATTTTCCGCCAGCATCTTAAACTCTTCCCAGCTCTTGGCAATCAATTCTTTAAGTTCATTGGTTGTTTTTTCACGCACCTCATCATAGCCATACAACGTAATAAAGGCCAGGAAGGCATCTCCTGTCGTGATAGAAGGGATCGGGTCTCCGGCCGCTTTATATTCTGCCGCAAACCGGCTGTATATGGAGCTGAAATCCAGACGGTCATCATGGCTCCAGTGTTCATCCGGACCCTTTCCAACTGCCTCCTGCAGCTTCGCAAAGCTCCCAAGCTTGGAGAACCAGATAAAATTCACCTTGGATAATTCATAGAAATCCATATATTCGTAATAAATCTTATTCTCTTTTTCCTCTGTCCTTCGTGGAACAATCCGTGTCACCATGCCCGGGGCCGATACTACTCCGTAATATTTCATGACACTAACCCGCTTGTTGCCTTCCTCTACATAAAATTTATTCATGTATTCGTATGCTTTGATCGGCGTGTGGATCCCCTCGTTTACATGACTTCTGCTCAAACTGATCCATTTTGACGCAAACTCCGAATCCGCCTTCAGAATCGGCATGAAATTACCTGAAAATGCATTGCTCCTGCCATTTGTCTTTGTCCCCACAACCTGATCCAGCGGAATCTGCACCAGGCCTAGCGGAACCTCTGAATAAGATCCTCTGGGCGGAAGGATATCGTCCAGCACCTCCAACGTAGGCCTCAGTCCATGAAGAGCCCTGTACTGATAATCTTTTTTCCCAAGCTTATACGCCTTTTCATAATCCGTCAATGCCATACTTTTCTTCTCCTTTACAATATTTTTTCGAATGCAATCCTCAGATCTCCGTCCTCACAGCCTCCCGACAGACGAATCTGTCCGCAGGGCCGGAATCCGGCCTTGCCAAGCGCTTTCTGCATCGGAAGATTCCCTGGATGGGTGTCAATCCTCACCGCCGGAAATCCCAGCTCCCCTGCCAGTGAAAAACCTTTTTCAAACATCTGTCCGGCCACCCCTTTTCCTTTACACCCGTCTGCCACGCAGACCCGGTGCATGGATGCATAAGTCCCGTCTGTAAGCCAGGCGCCGTCAATCTCCTGATAAGAGGGATCCGGAGTGGTCTGGAATGCAAAAATCCCCTGGACTTCACCGTCTTCTATCGCCAGATATGTACATCCATCCTGGATATCCTGAAGCCATACCTCTCTCGAAGGATAGCCTTTCTGCCACTGGTCAAGCCCCAGCTCCCGAAGCTGGCGCTTTGCCTGTTCTGTGATCTCACACATCCGTTCAATATATTCCATCGATGCCACTTTAAATTCCATATCGTTTTCCTCCCGCGTTATTTTTTTATACAGGTTACTTCACACACGGTCAATCTTCCGTTCCCTACCCGGAACTTTATCTCCATCCCGGCATATTCCATTCCATAGACCCGTCCCGGATCATTCTGGTAAGACGGCCTCGGATCCTGTGAAAGGATCTGGATCAGCCGCTTCCTTTCTGCCTCCGGCACCACCTTCATCCAGCGCTCCGGGAAGTCCACTGCCAGCGCATATTCCCTTACACGATCAGAAAATCCGCCGGATGCCTCCGGAATACTGTCCGCATAAGAAAGATAAGGTTTGATATCATATATCGGCGTTCCATCCATCATATCGGCCCCGGTCACCCACAGCACCGGACCTCCGGAATTATCCAGGTCTGCCTTTTCCAGTTTCACGCAGGACAGCCCGACGGGATTTGGCCGGAACGGAGACCGAGTGGCGAAAACTCCCATTCTCTGGTTGCCGCCAAGTCTGGGCGGCCTCACCGTTGGGTGCCATTCTTTTCCCATGGATTCTGAAAATCCCCACAGGATCCACAGATGAGAATATTCTTCGATTCCCCGCAGCATATCCGGATTCCTGAAGGACGGCTCAAATATGATTTTCCCTTCTGTATCTACCAGGCCACTCTGTCTTGGTATCCCAAACTTAGACGGAAATCCGGTATGTATCCTGGCCACAGCCGTCAGCTCTAAGTTCTGTATATCCATCTTCCTTTCTCCTGTCTTCAAAGCTGTTCTCGAAGTCTCGCAATCTCCTGCGCATGGCCCTCATCGTCCAGCGGCGTTTCCAGATAAAACGGCAGCTCCTTCAGCGCCGGATGCCGGACCACTTCAAGCAGCGTTTCCATGCCGATTTCACCGCCGCCCAGGACGGCATGCCTGTCTTTATGCGAACCAAAAGGCATTGAACTGTCATTCAGATGAACTGCCCGCAGGTTTTCAAGGCCAAGAACCCGGTCAAATTCCTTCAGTACTCCGTCAAGGTCATGAATCACGTCATAACCAGCCGCAAAGATATGACAGGTGTCCAGGCAGATTCCGATCCGTTCCGGATGGGCTGCATTCTCTCTGATCTCCTTAAGGTCCTCAAACCGGCTGCCGATTTCCGTCCCTTTTCCGGTCATGGTTTCCAGTAAAACATGGATCTTCTCTTTTCCAGTAATTGCCTGGTCAAGTCCTGCGATAATATTTCGGATTCCTGCTTCTCTTCCGGCGCCGGTATGACTGCCCGGATGAAAAACCAGATTCTCAATCCCAAGCGCGTCCATCCGGGCCGTATCCTCCCGGATCACCGTACATGCAAATTCATAGACTTCTTGTTTTGGGCTTGCAAGGTTCATGGTATAGGGGGCATGTGCCAGAAGCGGACCAAATCCGTGACTGGTACGAAGCTCCTGAAACTTTTCTATCTCTTTTTCACTGTAGTCTTTATAATTAGATCCCCGGGGATTCCGACTGAAGATCTGCATAGTATCTGCCTTCATCCCGATCACATTCTCAGCCGCTTTTGCAATTCCCCTGGCGATCGACATGTGTGCTCCTATCGTTAACATCTTTTTTCCTCCTGAATCCATTGTATCCTATTACATCTGGATTTAAAATACAAATTTTACACAAAAAAGGATGCTGTTTCCGAAGATTCAGCATCCAATCTATCTTAACACATTCTTTTTTTGTCTGTCTTTTCTTTGTTATGCAGCGTGTTTTCCATTTCCGGAGCTTTTATATCCACAGGCGCGTTCAAACTCTTTCAGTTTTCTTCTGGCCTCCTCGTTCAGATGCTTCGGCACATCAATCTGTACCGTCACATACTGGTCGCCATGAACAGAAGCATCCTTCATGGAAACAATTCCTTTTCCTCTCAGACGTATCTTGGAACCAGACTGCGTTCCTTCCTTAATTTTACAGATTACATTTCCATAGAGGGTAGAAACCATTGCCTCTCCGCCAAACACTGCTGTTGTAAATGGAATGCGGACGGTAGTATAAAGATCCATTCCTTTCCGCTCATATCCCGGCCTGGAAGCCACCTGTACCTTCAGAAGAAGGTCTCCCGGCTCTCCGCCGCCGCTTCCCGGCATTCCCTTTCCGCGAAGCCGGATACTCTTTCCGGTATCGATGCCTGCAGGAATATGAACCTGCAGAGTATGGCTTGCTCCCGACGCATCCTGCAGAGTAATCCTTTTATCACAGCCAAATGCAGCCTCATCAAAACCTACCGTCACTTCTGTCGTCAGGTCAGAACCCTTCCTGGCCCTGTTTCTGCCTGTGAATCCACCGCCAAATCCATCTGAAAATCCACTGCTCTTTTTCCCATGGAAAATATCTCCGAAGATATCATCAAAAATATCACCCATATCACCCATATTTCCACCGGTAAAATGATATTCCTGATATGATCCTCCCGGACCGCTCTGCCTGTAAAACGGCCCCTGTCCTCCATAGGCTCCCTGTCCCGACTCGTCAAACGCCGCATGTCCGAACTGATCGTACAGTTTCTTCTTTTCCGGGTCACTCAAAACAGAGTATGCTTCTGTAACCTCTTTAAACCTCTGCTCAGCATCCGGATTATCTTTATTCGTATCCGGATGATACTTCTTTGCAAGCTTCCGGTACGCCTTTTTGATGGCAGACGCATCTGCGCTCCTGTCAATCCCAAGTATTTCATAATAATCGCGTTTTGTTCCCATGTGGTTCACCTCCCATACTCTGTTTCCTTCATAGAAAGACCCGGCAAAATGCCGGGTCCCTGCTTATATTATCCTTCAATGGCAATGGTATTCTTTGCTTCCACTGCTTTTGCATCCTTCTTCGGGACACTCAGTTTCAGGATGCCATCCTCATATTTCGCCTTAATGTCTTCCTGACTTACTGCATCGCCGACATAAAAGCTTCTCTGCATAGCTCCTGCATACCGCTCCTGGCGGATATACCTGCCTTTTTCATCCTTCTGATCCTTGTCAAGCCCCTTCGAAGCGGAAATCGTCAGATATCCGTTATCCAGCTGTACATTGATCTCATCTTTCTTAAATCCAGGCAGATCCACATCCAGTTCATAACCTTCATCATGCTCCCGGATATCTGTCTTCATCATATTTTTTGCATTCTTTCCATATAATGGATTCTTTTTTCCCCAGAAATCACTGTCAAACGGGAAATCCATCCAATCGTCATCAAATAAGTTCTCTCCAAAAATACTAGGCATCATCATAAGTCATTTCTCCTTTCATGTTTACACATCAAATTTAAATTTTTATGAACTGCTTCCGCAGCTGCCATCAGCACTCTTGAAGTCGTCTCAAGTGTTGCAAGCAAGTAAGAACATCGGCTCTGGGATTTCTTTTTATCCCTCTTCTTTTGTTCTATCTGTACTATAGCACTTATTATCAGCACTGTCAATACCTGAGTGCCAATTTTTTTTATTTTTTCAATCATTGATTAAATGAAAAAGTAAATGCAAGTTTTTGATAATCAAATTTAAAGATCATGCACATAACGACCGTAATAATTTCTACAACTGAAAAAGCCAGCCATATCCCCGTCATTCCTAAATAATCAGCTAAGATGACTGCCACTGCTATTATGCCGATAAGCCCCCGGAAAACGGCAACCGCAAATGATTGTCCTGGTTTTTCTGTCGCACTGAAAAAGGAAGCGGTAAGGTAATTATATCCGACAAACAGAAAACCGATGAAATACAGCTTGAGTCCCTCCTCAGCCATCCCCTGTAAAACAATGTTTCCTTCCCCGTTAAAGCACCGGACCAGAACGGCTGCAGACACGGATGAAGAAAGGAACACGACAAAACCAATACTAAAAGCCAGGACAAGGCCCGTGTGGTAAAGTTTTTTCGCCGTACTGGTTTCTCCTTTTCCATACATTTTGCTGACAAGCGGCTGTATCCCTTGCGCAATCCCATTCATAACCGCCAGCGCCATCAGCGCGAGATTCGCAACAATTCCGTAGGCTGCAACTCCCACATTTCCTGCTATCTTTAAGATCAACAGATTGAAAACAACGATTACAATGCTTGAGGATAATTCTGTAATAAAAGCCGCTCCCCCTAATGATATGATCCTTCCTATTTCTTTTACATTGATCCTGGCAGCAACAAAGTGAAGCTGGCTTTTCCCGGACAAAAAGCGAAGACTTGATATGGCAATTCCGACCAGAGCTCCAAGTCCGGTCGCAAGCGCCGCTCCGAAAAGTCCCATTTTCAATGGATACATAAATACATAATCCAGAATAATATTTGCAATACTTCCCATCATCATAGCCGTCATGGACAGATTCGGACTGCCGTCATTGCGGATAAACACCATCAGGAGATGATTGACCACGAATGTCGGTGCAAAAAGTAATATTGTCTTTAAATAGACATCACACATTGCGATTGTTTCGCTGTCTGCTCCCAGCACATACGCTATCTGTTTGGAAAATAATAGTCCGATAACTGCATATAGAATTCCCAGCGCCAGTGCTGTAAAAAAAGATAATACAAAAGACTGATCCGCGGCGCCATCATATCCTTTTACTTTCAGTATCGTATATCGTGTCGCGCCTCCTATCCCAAACAACAATCCCGTTCCATTCATCAGGCCGAACATACAGATTGAAAGATTCATTGCGGCCAGTCCGGCTGCCCCTAATCTGTCAGAAACAAAATAGGCATCTGTCAGAATGGTTCCTGCCGAGCCAAGCATTCCCAGAATACCAAGGGATACATAATTCCAAAAGTCATATTTCATGATTTTCATAGATATGCCTCCTCTTATCTACCCAAAGCTAACTGTAACAAAAAGGAGCTTAAGCCTGCTCCTTCAAAGATCTACGGAGTAGACTTAAGCTCCCGACCAAATACCATCCGATGACGATATCCACAGCTTATCCATATTGATTTCGCATATACTCTAGCATATAAAAAAATGAAAGTCAATTTGATAAACAGCTCAACAGGCTGGAAATTTATCCCACAAATGCAGTCGTTCCACATCCCATCTGCTTTTCAACAGCTTCGTCAAGCTTTGCCAGCATCTTCTCCCGGTCCTCTGGAAGACGGCCGCGGACACGAAACTCGATAAAATCATGGAACCCATCATAACTGATCTCGTCTGCCGCCTCCAGATGCTCCAGCAGATAACGTTCCTCCTTGAGATTTTCCAGTTCATCTGCCGGAATGAAGGTTCCTTTCTGGATTTCCTGCCAGAGGCTCACCTTCCGGTGCAGGAACATGGAAAAGTTGACAATATGCTTTGGCCTGGTTTCATTGAAAAATTTCGCAAGGGCATCTGCATTTTCTATGCCTCTTCCCTTTCCTGCCACACCGGTCATGATGTGGGCGTCAAAAATAAGCCCCGCCCGTTGAAGACGACTGACAGCCTCATATGCTTCCTGCAGGCTGTGATCTTTATCCATAAATCTCAGCACGTCATCCAGTCCGCTCTCAATCCCGATATACAGATGCCGGATGCCTCCTTCACAGAGTTCTTTCAGTTCTTCTTCTGACTTCTGCAGGATACTGGTCACCGTCGCATCCATATTGACGCTCTCGCATCCGGGAAAATATTCCCGGATCATCTTAAGGATCTCTTTCAGCCTGGATGCAGGAAGCGAGAATGCATTCCCGTCTCCCAGAAAAACTTTCCGGGGATTTCCTCCTGCCGCTCTTACCCGTTTCATCTCCTTCTCCACCTGTTCAAGCGGAATCTCCCGATACTTCAGGTGTTTAAAAAGATCGCAGAACTTACAGCGGTTGTAGGTACATCCCACCATCACCGGCAGCATAAAGGAAGCCCGCTCCATAGGTGCACGACAAATCTGACCTTCGTATTCCATCTTTCTCTCATCCTTTCTCCACATGAAACCAA
This sequence comes from uncultured Lachnospiraceae bacterium, assembly GCA_900553355.1. GTDB lineage: Bacteria > Bacillota > Clostridia > Lachnospirales > Lachnospiraceae > Merdimonas. Next base: position 5,528 of record USDK01000024.1, on the reverse strand, counting down.
AAAACATTTACTCTGTCCGCAGCGCTGTTACTGGATCGCTCTTTGCCGCCTTTCTGGAAGGTATCAATCCTCCGATCAGAGTCAGTACGACACTTAGCAAGATTAATATTACCGCTGGTCCCACCGGAAGTACGGCGCTTACATCATTCGTTCCTGCCAGATAATGGATCAGCGCATTTCCCGGTATCAGAAGCAGCAGGGAAATGATAATTCCAATCAATCCGGCACAGAATCCGATGATCACTGTCTCCGCATTAAACACCTGAGAAATATTACCCTTTGACGCACCGATGGCTCTCAGAATTCCGATCTCCTTTCTGCGCTCCAGGACACTGATATAGGTGATGACCCCGATCATGATCGAGGATACGATAAGGGAAATAGATACAAATGCGATCAGCACGTAACTGATGGTATCAATAATCGTCGTAACCGAAGACATCAGAGCACCTACCATATCTGTATACGTGATGACCTGCTCATCCTTCCCTTCTTCTTCCATCTGTGCATTATAATTGTCCAGGATATTTACCACCTGTTCCTTGGCCTCAAAATCCTTTGGATAAATATCAATGCCGCTTGGTTCAGAAAAGTCTGCATATCCCAGATCTCTCAGGTTATTCTCATAGGATGCCGTCTCCGTCTGAGACATGGACATCATCAGTTCTGTCAGATCTTCTGCATCCATATTCATCTGGAAAGCATCCGCAAATGCGTCTGCATCGATATTCATGGCATTCTGAAGACTATTTCCGATCTGTCTCATGGCCTGAGTCATGGCGCCCTGCATTCCCGACGCCAGCTGCTGCATCATCTGCTGCATGGCAGAACTGATCTGGGTCTCCAGTGCCTGTGCCATGGTACCCGTGTAAGCAGAAAGAGACTGGGTCAGATATCCTTTCAGTGCGCCGGAAATCTGCTCTTCTACCCCTGTCGTGTCGACCATCCCCACAAGACCGCTGGACAGGATCCCCTGCGCCTCCGAAGAGGACAGATATTCCTGGAAATGTGCTGTGATATCGTCCGGATCTGTCTTTCCAAACTCTGCCGCATACTCCCGGTATCCCTGTATCAAGTCACTCGCCAGTTTCTGGAGCTGCTCGCTGGTCAGCACTTCTCCGCCTTCGGCTACAATCTTGTCCACATTTTCCTTGATAATCGCCTTCGCCACATCTGTATTCAGAAACTCTGTAAAATCGTCTGTCAGCTCCTTATATCCTGCTCCCGGATTTGACTGCTGGTAATTCTGGTATCCATTCATCAGATCCGAGATCAGGCTTTCCATTCCCTCCTGGGAAACAGAGATATCTACTCCCTGCATCAGCTCGCTCATATTCAAATCCGGCGTCTCTGGAAGCTGGATAGAAATTCCGCTAAGATCCACCATACCGGACAGATCCATGGTACCTGCCGCCTGTCCGAAAGCGCTGGAGAAATCAAAGGAACCGGACAACGCGCTGTCATCAAACTGAAAGGCCTTCTGCAGCGCCTCTTCATCTACAGTAAAGAGGGATCCTGTATCAAATTCATTTTCATCGCTTTCTGCACCAAAAGGCTCGTTGGTAAATACATTGACCTGTGGATTCTCCAGCTGCTTCTGAACGATCTCGCTGCCGGCTGCCTTTTCTACCACATGTTTTGTCAGAGACGGCAGATATCCGATTCCTGTTGTCAGGAGCGTCCCATTTGCATCTTCAGAGGGCTTTACGATTCCCACAATCTCCATGTCCTCGCCGTTCTCTGCCAGATTCTCCATATATGCCGTATCGTCCCTCTTGTCGCGCCACACCTGATACTGCTCATCATAGGTGTAATAATCGCTGCTGTTTACCAGCTTGAACCTGACACCCAGGATTTCATCATAAGAATAATCCCGGATTTTATCCGGTACCTCAATGGTTTCCTCATTGACAAATTGCTGCACCATCCGTTCCAGTTCTTCTTCATCTCTGAGCCCCAGTGTATACAGCAAAAAGTCACTGATACTTCCGCCCGGCGTCAGAACCACTACACACTCATTATAGTTTTCCGGCCACCTTCCGGCCTTCACATCGTACTGCCCTTCATAAAGATCCGTATCTTCCGGCATCTCATAGAACATATCCGTGCTCATCATAGAGGACATCATGCTGTTGGAGCTGTTGCTGGAACTGATACCCATTGCTGCAAAGGAATTATCCGGATGTACCTGCCGGACTCCGTCTTCTTCCTGCAGATAGATCTGAGGGGTTACATTGTAGGAATATTCGATCGCATTGGTATACTTGTCAATGTCACTTTCGCCGCTGTCCAGATAGGACTTCAGCGACTTCAGGTCATTGGAATCCATGCTGGAAAACATGTCGGTCACCATCTGGATCACGCTGACATCGCCCTTATCCTTTTCGGACTTTTCCTGGGAATCGTCCGTCATCATCATAGAAGTCAGGTCAAAGCCTGCACTCTGTATCTGCAGAGGATACTCCGACAGAGTTTCCTCCTCGATAGACTGAATATAGGCATTGACGCCGGTGGACAGCGCCAGTATCAATGCAATCCCGATGATTCCGATAGATCCGGCAAAAGAGGTTAGAAGAGTCCTTGCCTTCTTGGTTTTTAAATTGTTAAAGCTCAATGCCAGAGCCGTCAGGAAGGACATGGAAGATTTTCCCATGTTTTTGTGCTCCGGCTCTTTCATTTCGGTCTCGTCAATCTCAAAAGCATCCGAATCCGAACGGATCTTTCCGTCTCTTAAGTTTACGATCCTGGTGGCATACTGCTGCGCCAGCTCCGGGTTGTGGGTCACCATCACCACCAGACGATCTCTGGCCACTTCCTTTAACAGATCCATGACCTGCACGCTGGTATCACTGTCCAGCGCTCCCGTAGGCTCATCTGCCAGAAGGATATCCGGGTCGTTTACCAGCGCTCTTGCGATGGCAACACGCTGCATCTGTCCGCCCGACAATTGATTGGGCTTCTTGTGGATCTGTTCTCCCAGCCCCACTTCCTCCAGCGCTTCCCTGGCCCTGCGTACCCTCTCTGCCTTATCGATCCCTGAGATCGTAAGGGCCAGCTCCACATTTGACAATATGGTCTGATGAGGGATCAGATTATAGCTTTGAAACACAAACCCGATCGTGTGATTCCGGTAGGAATCCCAGTCCCGGTCCTTATACTCTCTGGTGGATATCCCGTTGATGATCAGATCGCCGCTGTCATAACGGTCCAGCCCTCCGATAATATTCAAAAGCGTTGTCTTTCCCGAGCCGCTGGGGCCCAGGATTGCGACAAACTCATTGTCCCGCAAATTCAGGCTCACATCATCCAGTGCTTTCTGCACCAGACTGCCCGTCCGGTATTCTTTACAGATATGTCTGATCTGAAGCATGATTGTCTCCCCTTTTTCTGCCTTATTACATGGTTTATTATAAAATGCCTTTTAAGAGAAAACAACATTTTGCAATCCTTTTTTTGAATTGCAAAATGTTGTCTCTTTCTTTTTCTTTATTCCTCTTCTTTTGCCGGCGGTTCGATATAGAGACGCACCTTTGTGATTCGCTTATCTTTGACCTCTTCCACCACAAAAGTAAGACCATCCTCCTTGATCTCCACCACGTCTTTGCCGCCTTCGGCCGGGATATATCCCAACTGTTCCATCAGATATCCCGACAGTGTATCATAATTTTCCGTCTCCAGATTCAGCTCCAGTTCTTCATTCAGATCCCAGATCTGGATGCCTCCGTCCAGAAGATAGGTATTTTCATCTACTTGTACGATCTCCGGCTCAACTTCGTCATATTCTTCATTGATATCGCCCATAATCTCCTCGACCAGATCCTCGATGGTCACGATACCGGAAAAACCGCCGTACTCATCCACCAGGATCGCCATCCGCTTTCTCGCCTTCTGCATCTCACGGAACAGGGCATCCGCCTCTTTGGTCTCCGGTACGAAGAATGCTTTGTGAAGCATGTTCCGGATATCCATCTTTGCCGTATGGGACTTCCTGAGCTCGATCATCACGTCTTTCACATATAAAACGCCGATGATATTGTCGATATTCTCTTCATATACCGGAATCCGGGAATGTCTGGACTCCAGGATCTCATCGATCATCTCGTCAAACGGCTCGTCTATATCCAGCGTGAATACATCTCTTCTTGGAACCATAAGCTCCCTTGCTGTCCGGTCATCAAATGCGAAAACAGAATCAATCATTTCCCGTTCCTCATCATCAAAGGTACCGGTTTCATTTCCCATTTTCAGAAGTGCCTTGATCTCCTCTTCCGTCACCGCTTCTTCCTGGTCCTCCGTCTTCATATGAAGAGCCTTTAAAACCAGCTTGGTAGATACGGAAAGCAGCTTGATAAATGGTGACAGTACGATAGAAATATAGTGGATCGGCATCACCGTCAGCATGGAAAAAGCTTCCGCTTTCTGAAGCGCAATCCGCTTTGGCACCAGCTCACCAAACACCAGATTAAAAAACATCAAAATCAAAGTCAGACCGTTCCTCGCGATTCCGCTGCTGTATGGAATACCCAGATTCTGCAGCCACTCCGCCACATACGGCGCCAGTCCGGCAGCCGCGGATGCACTGGAATAGAATCCGGCAAAGGTAATCGCCACCTGAATCGTAGACAAAAATTTGGTCGAGTCTTCAAATAAGCCCTCGATCAGTTTCGCCTTCTTATTTCCTTCTGCCGCCAGCGTATGTATCCTCGTCTTATTAACGGATACCACCGCCATCTCAGCTCCGGCAAAATAAGCATTCATCAAAGTAAAAAACAACAGCAGCACTAAAGTGAAAATAATACTAGTCCCCGCAGGGTCTGCGTCCATAATTAATAACTCCTCCTAAAATAATCATTTTAGAAGGAGTATATCATGTTACGAAGTGTTTCGCAAGAGTTGTTTTAATGGGGACGTACACTTTTGCACATGGCTACGTCCCCATCCGCATTTCCCTATGTCCCTTTTTGCATTATCCCCTGTCCCTTTTTGTCATTTTCTATCACGTATGAAAATTTCCGTGCAGACAAAATGAGACTTCTGGCCAAAGATTTAATTAAAAAGCCATGCAAAGTAATACTTCTCTTTCCCTATCGTCACTTTATAGGCATCGTTGTCCTTATCCATTTTCCAGTGATACAGAAATGGGACTGTCTGTTTTACTTTTGGTCTGTCGCCCTTCCTGGCGCCTTCTACACTTATCTCCTTGAACCCTGGATAAAACATATATATGTTTTCAACTTCTTTCGCCCCGTAACGTCCTATACGATCCAATTCGTAAATATATTGATCTTCAAACTCTTCAACCTTAAATTTTGTCAAAAAGCCCTTTCGTACAAAAGCCACTGGACTAAGAATTCCCACAAAACTCCGCAACTCTCTCTATTCCCCGTCTCCAAATGAAATCTATCAAAAGAGGGGGGACAGGGTCAAATACGATCAGGGACACCCTGAAACGCAATTGGGGACGTACACCAACGCAAATGATATGCTCCCTTCTAAGTAGACAAGTGAAATAATAAAAACTTGTCACT
>USDK01000023.1 GCA_900553355.1 uncultured Lachnospiraceae bacterium | reverse complement strand
CCGTTTTTCATGGCGTATCCGATGCCGGCGAACTGGAGCATTTCGGTGTCGTTATATTGGTCGCCAAAGGCGATACATTCTTCAGGAAGGATGCCCAAGTGCGCGGCCAGTTTTTTCAGTGCGGCACCTTTGTTAGCGCCAGGGGCGATGAAGTCTACCCACAGGTTCCCGGAAGTGACAGCTTTGATCTCGCTGCCGAATCTTTCCTGGAAATAGGGCAGGAGATTGGTAGTGCCGTGAAAATCGCAGGCGGCCAGCTTCAGGAAAGGCTCCTGGATCGTGCTCAGATCTTCGCAGTAATGGATGTCATTGTGCAGATCCTCCCGCAGATGGCGGATGAATTCCTGGCTGGTGGAATCTGTATAGCAGTGGCTTTCGCAGGACAGCAGTGTATGGCAGTTTCCGAAATCTTTGGATGCCTGGATAATCCGAAGCCCCAGATCCCTTTGAATGATGCCTTTGGAAATGACTTCTCCCTTGCAGACACAGAGGGAACCATTTTCGGCGATGTAGGAAATTTCATCCTTTACAGGGGCGAAGAGACAGCGCTGGCTGTAGAGCTGACGTCCGCTGGCTGCTGCGAAATGAATCCCCTTTTCCTTCAGGCGCAGGATCAAATCAAATACCTCCGGATTGATTTCCTGAGCTCCATCTCTTAATAATGTACCGTCTAAATCGCTTGCGATCAGTTTTATCATAATCTAGTCTCCTTCTGTTGCGAAATCTGTTTTCAACTTTTATTGCGTATCTGGTCCGAACCCATTATAATATAAAAGAAATATAAATGGAAGAGAGGGCATTAAATATGAAAATCGGGATCGGAAACGATCATGCCGCAGTGGATATGAAGTTTGAGATTGTAAAATACCTGGAAGAGGCAGGGTATGAGGTTATAAATTATGGGACGGATACACATGAAAGTTGTGATTATCCTGAATATGGTGCAAAAGTAGCGCGTGCAGTAGCAAGCGGAGAGCTGGATCGCGGAATCCTGATCTGCGGCACGGGAGTCGGTATTTCGCTGGCTGCCAATAAGATCAGGGGAATCCGTGCGGTCGTCTGCTCAGAGCCTAGTACGGCCCGGCTGTCCCGTATGCACAATGACACCAACGTCCTGGCTTTCGGCGCTCGGATCGTGGGTGTGGAGACGGCAAAGGATATCGTGGATGCGTGGCTTGGCGCTGACTTTGAAGGCGGACGTCATCAGAGAAGAGTAGATATGTTGATGAAACTGGAAGAAGAGTAGAGATTGGGACAGGAGGAATGATGGAAGCGATAATCTTTGATGTAGACGGAACCTTGTGGGATGCAAAAGACGAGATTGTTTATTCCTGGAATAAAGCGCTGGAGGGCTGGCCCCAGATCGGCCGGCGGCTGACGGGAGAAATGATGACGCCGGAACTTGGGAAACCGATGGATGAGATCATGGATGATCTATTCCCAGAGCTGGATGACGCCGGACAGGAGCTTCTGGCGAAGGATCTGTACCGGATTGAAAATGAATGGATCGAGACGGCGCCCTGCCACTTATATGAGGGAATGCCGGAAACAGTCAGAGAACTAAGCCGTCGTTATCAATTGATGATCGTAAGCAACAGTCAGTCCGGATATATTGAGGCATTCCTGAAAAATACAGGACTTGGCGAATATTTTATCGATCACCTGTGCTTTGGAGATACCCAGAGACCAAAGGGAGAAAACATCCGCCTGATCATGGACAGGAATGGGATTAAAGACGCCGTATACGTGGGTGACACGGAAGGAGACGCACAGGCCTGCAAAGTTGCAGGGATACCGATGGTGTACGCTTCCTACGGGTTTGGAGAGGTAAAGGGAGACTATCCGTCTATCCGGAGATTTTCGGATCTGCTGGAGATGTTCTAAGAAAACAGGTTTTAGAAAACAAGAAGCATCTGCCGTTTTTCGGGCAGATGCTTCTTTTGGTGAGGTGAGTTATGCCTGAAGCATCAGAAGATGCTGGATTGCACCTTGATAGCCGGGCTGCGTTTCCAGAATAGCTTTGAGCTCATCAGCTGCTTTGTCATGACTGCCAAGCCCCAGATTGCCAAGAGCGATCAGGTAGTGGCAGTAGGTGTCGTTCCGATCCTGGATGTTGCTTGGAAATACTTCAATCTCTGGCAGAGATACCGCGAAGTAATCGTAACCGACTTTGTCAAACAAATGCTTCTCGCCGAAGGAAATCAGCTGATGATAACACTTGCGCGCGGCAGCGGTACGTCCCAGCTTTTCATTGGCCAGGCCCTGATAAAGAATGGTGTCGGAAGGCTGGTCGTTGTAGTACAGCACACTTCCTGGTTCGTCCAATCCCACAGAAGCACGGAGGAAACATTCTCTTGCGGTATCATTTTCGCCTTTTGCCTCATATGCGAGACCGAGATAGTAGTCGGCGATATTATCCTGTACGTTCGGAAGTTTGCCTTCACCCAGGTTTTCCGGATAAACTTTTGTGTCCTCCAGCAGCCGGATCGCCTCGTCGTACTGTCCGTTCTCCAGAAGCTGGATTGCCTTCTGGGTCAGAGCGTAGCGATATTGGGTGCTGACCTTGCCTTCGCCGCCTTCCCATGGATGGAAACGGTGAGAACTCAGGCAGGAAAGCGCTTTGTCATACTGACAGGTATTGTTCAAAAGTGTGATGTATTCTACATACAGGGCGTCTCTGTCCTCGGCAAGACTGACCCGTTCTTCCAGAAGTGCCAGACGGTCTTCGTTGGAAACGCCTGCCTTGGAGCAGAGCTGGTCGTACTCCAGCAGGAACCGGGAATACTCAGGATCCAGATCCAGCGCTTTCTTCATGGAAGTAAGAGCCTTTTCCATATCCTTTTCCTTGTTGTAGTATGCAATGGCAAGATTGCGGTATGCCATGGCAAACTTTGGATCTTCCTGAACAGATGTCTCCCAGTGGCGAACTGCCTTTTCGTACTGCTTCTTGTCATAGAAGAGACATCCCAGGTAGTAATGAGCCCGCGGCGCTTTTTCAAGAGCGGCAATAGCATGAGAAAGAATGATAACTTCCTCGACACGGTTCGGGAAACAGCAGTCAGATGATGCTTCTTCACCCTTTTGATAGTACTCTTTAGCAGTGGCGGCCTCTTTCTTGCATTCGCAGGTATATCCCAGATAGTATGAAATCATTGGAGAAGCGTCCTCGCATGCGGAGAGAATCTTAAATGCATCCTCATAGAATCCGGCTTTGAGATAATCGAGAGCCAGTTCCAGATAGTTGTGTGCGGGACGTCTCATGGCCTGTTTCCAGTTGTCCATCTCACCGGATACAAGGGCCTTTTCGTAGCGGATTCCCATATCCAGCGGATCGATGGCGGCTGATTCGTCAAGAAGTGCTGACGGATCCTGGTGAAGCGCCCGAAGGATCGCTGCTTTCAGGGTACGTGCCTTCATATTGTGCCAGTTGCGGATCATGGACTGCTCGATAAAGTTCAGCGCGGCGTGGTAGTCGCCCTTCCGGCAGGATAAGCAGGCCAGCCAGTAATACCCGCTGCTCTGGTTTTCATAACTCCAGGTAGCTTTATAAAATGCATCGAAAGCTTCCTCGTCTTTTCCTGTCATATGGAGAGCAAGCCCCAGGTTATAATAGCATTCACCATGATATGGATTCGGATTTTTCCAGGTCTGTTTTTCAATTGCTTTCCGGAAATAAGGAATACTTTCCTCAAAGTTTCCTCTGCGGTACAGCAGAAGTCCGTAAGCATTGTTCAGCCGGATATCGGAAGGATCCCGTTTCAGCCCTTCCAGATAATAGTCCTCCGGGGCGAAGGTGGCGTGGCGGTACTGTTCCAGGTGAAGACCGCCGAGATACAGTTCTTCTGTAGATTTCAGCTGTTCCGGAGGAAGCAGGGGATCTGCCGGTTCCGGAGTAGGCTCAAGTTCCGGCGCGGCTTCTGTGTAGGCAACCAGGACAGAGCCGTCTGCATCTTTGATGGAAATCGTGCAGCCTGAAAGATCCTGGAAAGATACCGGGAAGTCGGCATCATAAATATCTACCGGTGAAAGTGTCGCTGTATCAGTAAACAGGACGGAGCCGTCTTTTGACACCTGGATGGTCGCCTGATCATGGCGTGCAGATGCATAGGCCTTGATATGGCAGGAACCATTTTCAAGCTCCATGTTTACAGCTGCGTCTTTTGTGGCATTTTTCACCCGTCCTACATGTTTATATGGCATGAAATACTGGGTAAAGGTTTTTTCCTCCTGAGGCTTCAGCCAGGTAAAGTCCGGCTGATTGTCTGCATATACGCCAGTCATCAGCTCGATGTATGGACCGTCCTCATCTGTCAGATTGCGGTCCCATGCCTGCCCGAAATCACTGTTTCCCCAGGTCCACTGTTTTTTGCCCGGAGAAATGTGGTGATCTGCCACATGGAGAAGACCTGCATCCAGGTTTTCATCATAATTTCCGATAAAATCATAATCAGAGTGGGCAGCCATATAGGAGGTCGGCACCTTGATGTTGCGGTAGCAGGAGATGTCGATACCTTCTGAATAATCATATTTATAGTACTCACCTGTGGCAATAGGGAAGGTGGATACGGCACGTTTTCCGTGATCCATGACGGCATGCACATCCGGCGGAAATACAGAGTAGGTGTATTCATTGACCGGAACAGCAGGGTTTGCCCACCACAGGAAGGTCTGCGGCATATCTGTGCGGTTATAGAGCTGGCCTTTGATCTCAATGTAAGCTTTATCCGGATACAGGGTAAAGGCGCCCATGCCTTTGGTGCCGTACATCTTGTCAATCTCACTGACATAGACGGTGGCGGAACCATCCTCGTGTTCCTGATAGAAATAGTCTACCGGAGAATAGGTGGACGGGCGGTGATGCTGAGGCCAGTTGAACTCGATCCCGCCGGAGATCCAGGGGCCGGTAAGGCCTACCAGGGCCGGTTTGATCACATGGTTATAATAGACAAAATCATAGTTGTTTGTCTTATCGTATGCCCGCTGGATACGGCCGCCGATCTCTGGCAGGATCATAACCTTGAGATAATCATTCTCCAGGTAAATGGCATGATAATCCACATCTTCTTTTGTGTCTGATATTTTTTCTGTGACGGGGAGAGGGTAAACCTTTCCGCTGCTTCCCTGATATGCACGGTTTTCCAGGAATAACGGGCTTTTTTCCGGTTCTGCGGCCGGATAGGTCGGAATGGTTACGCTTTCTTCCCATACATGTACGCGTTGCATTGTCATAACAGTTCTCCTTTCCTGTCTGTCCTGTTCGCTTTTTGTTCTTATGGTTAGGATATCACGGACAGGCAGTGGAGAAAATGGCATAAACGATAAAAACATGGACAATATTCCACTAAAGTGCTATATTAATCCCAAAGAATCCAGGAGGTGAAAAACGTGTCAGATGGAATCGGAAAAGCAGAGGGATTTCAGGATGAAACCTATCTGATCGTCCCGACAGAGTCGTTTGCAGAATATATGGAGCACCCGCTGATCCGGACGGCGTATCTGACGGATGTAGGCTTTTTCCCGAAGGCGAAGGAGCATTACCGGGAGAGAGAAGAAGGGGCGGATCAGTATATCCTGATCTATTGCACAGAAGGGAAAGGCATCATAGAAGTAGAAGATCAGAAATACCATCTGGGGCGTTCAGACGCGTTCTGTATTCCCCGTCATAAGCGGCACCGGTATTATGCGGATGAGTCGGAACCATGGAGTATCTTGTGGGTCCATTTTAAGGGAGAGAGTATTTCCTATTATCCGGTGCAGGAATGCCGGGTGGTTCATCTGGCGTCCCGTGCCAGCGACAACCGGATGATGGTTCTTTTTAAGCTTTTGTTTCGGGTGCTGGAGCGTAACTATACATTAGGAAATTTTATCTACATATCTCAGGTGCTGTCGCTGATCCTGTCGGAAATTTATTTCCGGGAGAAAATGGATGAGAGTACGACACAGGACCGGCATGTGACACTGGTGATCCGATATATGTATCAGAATCTGAACAAAAATCTGACGCTGGCGGAGATTTCTCAGGAGGTGCAGCTTTCCAAGAGCTATCTGAACGCTATCTTTAAGGCTCAGACGGGAAAGTCGCCGGTGGAGTTTTTTATCCATTTAAAAATGCAGGAGGCCTGTAAGCTCCTGAAGTCCGGGCAGATGTATGTCTATGAGGCCGCCGCCGCTCTGGGCTATGAAGATCAGTACTACTTCTCGCGTATTTTTAAGAAGGTAGTGGGGGTGTCTCCCAGGGATTACCAGAATGGAGATTATTTTTATCCAGAGTAAGATAGTCCATCAATGGATAAAATATGGAATTTTTAAAAAGAGAAAAGCATGCTATACTTTAGATCAGAAATCGGAGATAAGAACATCAAAAAAAGAGGAGGATGATACTATGGAAACTGGAATTCCTGAGAAAATGCTGGGAATGAAACTGCCGGGCGGTGCGAAAGTCCAGGCGGTTGAAGTAGACGTGCCCCATCCGGGACCGGGACAGGTGCTGCTGAAAATGAAAGCGGCAAGCCTGTGCGGAAGTGACTTGAAATACATTTATTATGAACACACGGACAAGACGGGCGGAGCAAGATATGATGACGTAATTGCCGGCCATGAGCCAAGCGGACAGGTCGTAGAGGTAGGCGAAGACGTCAGCGACTTTAAGATCGGAGACCGGGTAGTTGTTTACCATATCCAGGGATGTGGATATTGTGATGAGTGCCGCAAGGGATTTTTCATCAACTGCCAGAACCCGGAGCGCCGCGCGTATGGATGGCAGAGAGACGGCGCGCTGGCAGAGTACATGGTAGCAGACGTCAGCACCTGCATTCATCTGCCGGATTTCCTGACTTATGAAGATGGAGCGATGATTGCCTGCGGATTCGGAACCGCTTATCAGGGGCTGCTTCGTGCCAATGTATCCGGAAATGACCGCGTGCTGGTCATGGGACAGGGACCGGTCGGCCAGGCTGCAGTAATCCTGGCAAAGGCTCTGGGCGCGCAGACCATCGCGGTGGATATTGCAGAGGAACGTCTGGAGATGGCAAAGAAAATCGGTGCAGATGAAGTTCTCCTGGGCGATGATGATATGGTAGAGAATGTTATGAAGATGACCGGAGGAAAAGGCGTGGAAGTGGCTATCGACTGCTCCGGCAGCAGCATCGGCCGTCACAGATGTCTGGAAGTTGCAAGAATGTGGGGCAACGTGGTATTCCTAGGCGAGCAGGGAACTGTGACCTTTGAGCCAAGTCCGCTCCTGCTACATAAGAACCTGACGCTCCACGGATCCTGGGTGACTTCTGTGTCAAATATGGAGAAGCTGGTAGAACTCTTAGACCGCAAGAAAATACATCCGAGTCAGATCATCACCCATCGCTTCCCGCTGCGTGAGACTGACAAGGCATTTGAAGCATTCGCAACAGGAAAAACAGGAAAAGTGTGCGTCTGCCACGAGATGGAATAAGACAGATCAAAAGTCCGTTCTTTTCATGGAGCATGGAAAGGGCGGACTTTTCCGCAAAATAAAATATCGAGGGAGATGAGATCATGGATCACGTAACGAGATTGAGAGAATGGATGAAAGCAGGAGGATATGACGGAGTCATCTTAAGCCGGAGGGATAATTTTACCTGGATCAGCGGTGGAGCAAAAAATGCAGTATGCACCAATGCGGAAGTTGGGATCGGGCATTATGTTGTCAGCCGGGAAGATGTAAAACTCCTGGCCGACAGCAGCGATGCGCCCCGGATGGCGAAGGAGCAGAATCCGCTGGAGGCAGAGACGATCCTTGTACCCTGGTACACTTCTATGGAAGAATATATGCAGAAGATGACAGAAGGGAAGACTTATGTTTCCGATACGGGAATTGCGGGGACGAAAAACGTACAGAGCCAGCTGGTAGAGCTTCGGATGCATTTAGATGAGGAAGAAGTTCGCCGCTATCGCGAAATCGGACAGGTCTGCGCCAGGATCGTAGAAAGCGTCTGCAAAGATGCGCGCCCCGGACAGACCGAAGAAGAGGTGGCCTGTGAGTTGAAATGCCGCTGTCTGAAAGAAGGCATCAGCCCGGACTGTGTGTTAGTCGGATCTGACGAGCGGATCCTGAACTACCGGCATCCCGTGCCGACGGATAAAAAGATTGAAAACAGTCTGATGGTTGTGCTGGGCGGCGAAAAATATGGCTTAAATATCAGCATGACCCGGATCAGATATTTTGGGCCGGTACCGGAAGAAATCAAGAAAAGATATGAGAGTACGGCATATATTTTCGCGTGCATGCAGTGTATGATGAAAGACGGCATGTCCTATCAAGAATATTTTCAGAAAGTACAGGAGCTGTACCAGGAAGCCGGTTATGACGGCGAATGGAAGATGCATCACCAGGGCGGACCTACCGGATACGGATGCCGTGAATTCGTGGTAACACCCGACACTCCGGGGCAGATATTTAAAGGAGAAGCCTTCGCATGGAATCCTACGATTGAAGGAACAAAATGCGAAGAAACCACCTACCTGGCAGAAAACAAAATCGAAACCTTTACACGGACAAAAGAATGGCCGAGCCATGTGGTAGATACACCATACGGGGACTATGAAGTGGCTGATATTTTGGAAAAATAAACTTGTTTATTTTCCAGGTTCCGCTGTACCGGGCGGACAGAAATAGCAGCGTTTGTGCGAGAATCCCATAAATTAAAGGCATCTCAAAATGATACAGTCGCACAGTTAATCGAGCAGTATTCCATGGAGGAAGAAGAGGCCAGGAAGACAGTAGAAAAATATTGGAATTCCTGATAAATTGAGAAGGGGCTGTTGCTTTAACAACTAATAAAATCGTGAGTGTGAAACTTTTTCTGTAAATATGCAACTGAAAGGTTCTTCTATGAAAAAATCTAATTCATAGGAGGGCCTTTTATTATGGAAAAACAAAAGACACTGTATATCCTTCTGAGTGAATTGGGGACGGGGGATTTTTAGAAATCCCCCGTCCCCAATTCAGCTAAAAAATTATTTCCAATCCAGCATGTATTTCTGGAATACGACTGCGTCGTGAGCGTCTTTGTCAAGCTGTTCTTCGGATGCGCCGTGGCTGATATCGCGCCATACATGGATGTCCTGGCCAACCTGTCCACCCATGGTGACGAATGGCTCCATGACTACGGTGCCGTCATACCCGATGTCTCTTAAAGCGTCGCCGATTTCTCTCCATGGAGTACGTCCTTTTCCGGGAACCATACGGTTGCACTCTCCGGTGTGGAAGTGGCCGAGTAAGTCCCCGGCTGTCCGGATGGCGTCGCCGATACTGGATTCTTCTATATTCATATGGAAGGTATCAAGCATTACTTTCACGTTGTCCATGCCGACTTCTTTGACAAATGCAACGCCTTCTTCTGCTGTGTTTAAGATGTGGTTTTCAAAACGATTCAAAACCTCCATCCCCATATTGATGCCATATTGCTTTGCCACAGGAGCGATATCCTGCATAGCTTCGACGCTGCGTTTCCAGTCGCCGGCTTTATCTACGCCCTGAGAAAAGTCCAGCGGCCAGTAAGAATACAAAGCACCGCCGATCAGATGAATATCAAGCTGCGCCATGACATCAAAAAGACGGGTGAACCATTCTTTTGCATTCTTGCGGATCGCAGGATCAGAAGAGCCCAGGTTGTGATCATATGTCGGGCCGTATCCGGCGGTAAGTTCAATGTTGTTTGCCTTTGCACAGTCACGAAGAGCCTGGATCTGCTCTTTTGTGTAATCTGGCAGAGGAGCCGCACCTACCTCTAAGATATCGAAGCCAAGACGAGCCACTTTGTCGACATAATATGTATAGTCCGCTGCCCATTCTTTTTCCCAGTAAGCATAGTAAATTCCGTGTTTCATAGCCTAAGATTCCTCCTTTTTCTTATCGAATTTCCTTCATAGTATAGCACCAGAATGTCAAAAAAACAACAAAATTGCCTAATGGATTTTTTGAAATATGGAAAATAATTGTGCGAACTGGACAAAACCTATTGAAAATTAAGAAAATGAGTGCTATAATAAACGCATGTTTAAAAAGTACTTAAATAAACACCTTAAAAAAGTAGGTGGGCGGGGGAATGAAAGCAGGTACAAATAATTCAGATGTGAGGAGGATGAACAGGAATCGTGTGTTCCGGTTCATTAATCATACAAAAGAGACTTGTATGTCGGAAATTTCTTCTGCGCTTGAGATCAGCGGCCCGACAGTCATGTCGATTGTGAAGGAACTGAAAGAAGCAGGCGTAATCAAAGAGGTAGGCGAGTATGAGTCTACGGGAGGAAGAAAGGCGAAGGCCATTGCATCAGTAAAAGATTTCCGCTATGCCATAGGCGTAGATATTACATTAAATCATGTGGGCCTGGTTTACACAGACTTGAGTGAAGAGGCACTGGCACATAAGCGTATCCAGAAAACATTTCAGAGAAGTGAGCAATACAAAAAAGAGATTGCTGAAATCGTAAAGGAATTTGTGAAAGAGAATGAGATCCCGGAAAGCCAGATCCTTGGCATGGGGCTTTCTATGCCGGTGATTGTTGACCGGGTGAAAAACACAATATCAAATTCGCATGTGCTGGGGTATTACGGGATACCGTGCGAAGAGTGGACGGCAAAAATGCCGTATCCCTGTGTACTCATGAATGATGCAAATGCCGCGGCTCTTGCAGAAGTAACCTGGCAGAAGGATCAGGAAAGTATGGTGTATCTCCTGCTGAGTAATTCGGTGGGCGGAGCAGTGTTTCTCCAGCCTGAGCGCCGAAGAGGAGAAGATGAATGCCCGACGGAAAATCCGGTATATACCCATGAAGGGGATCACTGGAGAAGTGGAGAATTTGGACATATGACATTATATCCCGGCGGAGAGCCTTGCTATTGTGGAAAGAAAGGCTGTGTAGATGTCTATTGCTCGGCAAAAAATCTTGCAGACCTGGAAGATGGAAGGCTGGAACTTTTCTTTGAACAAATGGAGAAGGGCAGGCAAGAATACAGAGATATCTGGGAAAGATATCTGGATTATCTTGCAGTAGCGGTGGACAACTTGAGAATGGCATTTGACTGTGATGTGGTTCTAGGCGGTTATGTCGGAAGCTTTATAGAACCGTACATAGATGAATTAAGAGACCGTCTGGCTCCTTTGGACATTTTTGATCACGATGGATCTTATGCGAGAGCATGCCGCTATCAGAAGGAAGCCTCAGCGCTGGGAGCGGCACTGTATCAGATGGAAGAATATATTTCATCGATATAAAGTATTGTGCCAATGTAACGAAAAACAGGGTTGATAAAAAAATAACATTATGCAACTTGTATAAAAAACGAAAAAATATTTTGTCTGATATTACGTATTGCGAAAAATAGTCTGACAGGAATATAATTAAATCAAATTTATAAAACACCTTTATAAAAGGCGAGATAAAAATGTAGAACGGCCAGCAACCGGAAGGAGGACAAAATGGGAATTATTGAAAAAATGAGACTGGATGGAAAGGCAATCTATGTTACAGGCGCTGCAAGCGGTATCGGAAAATGTGCAGCTATGGCGTTTGCAGAAGCAGGAGCAGATGTTGCTATCGTTGACATCAATATTGAAGGCGCTCAGAAAGTAGCAGATGAGATCAAAGAAGCTACTGGATCTAATACGATCGCAATTGAATGTGATGTTACGAAACAGGATCAGGTTGAGGCGATGGTTGCAAAAGTAGTTGAGACCTATGGCAAATTGGATGCATGCTATAACAACGCGGGAATCTGTATTAACCAGCCGGCAGAAGAGATGACATTTGAACAGTGGAAAAAAGTCATTGATATCAACCTCACCGGAGTTTATCTTTGTGCAACAGCTGCAGGTAGAGTAATGCTGAAACAGGGATATGGATCTATCATCAACACGGCTTCTATGTCCGGACATATCGTAAACGTTCCACAGCCGCAGTGTGCATATAATGCATCCAAGGCAGGTGTGATCATGCTGACAAAATCTCTGGCAGTAGAGTGGGCAAAGAAGGGTGTACGTGTCAACTGCATCAGCCCTGGATACATCGGAACAGAATTAATTATGAATGCGGATCATCTGAAACCGCTGATTGCACAGTGGAACGCTATGGCTCCTATGGGAAGAGTTGGAAAACCAGAAGAGCTGCAGTCCATCCTGGTATACCTGGCTGGCGACAGCTGTCCGTTCACAACAGGTTCCGATATCGTTGTAGACGGAGCGTTTACTTGCTTCTAAATTATTAAGATAGCTAATAGCAAAGGCTATAAAAAATACATTTTCATTAAAAAGGAGGACGAAATATGAAAAAGAAAGTGTTAAGCGCTATCCTTTGCATCGCAATGGTAGCAACCATGCTGATCGGATGCTCTAGCGGTGGATCATCTGACAGCGGAGACAGTGGGGACAGCGGATCCGATGAAGGTTCTGGCGGCGGAAAGAAGATCGGCATTACTGTTCAGAACATCGAGAATGCATACTGGGCAGGCGTTATGAGCAAACTCCAGGAAATCCTGGACGAGAATGGATACGACGCTACTATCGTTGGATGCGAAGAGAATGCATCAACACAGATCAGCCAGATCGAAAACTTCATCACCAGTGGATGTGATCTGATCATGGTTCATCCGCACGATGCAGATGCAGTAGAAGCATCCTGTAAAGAAGCTCTGGATGCAGGCATTAAAGTAATGTGCTGGGATAACGAGATGGAAAATACCACAGCTAACTGGGTTCTTGACAACACAGCGCTTGGTAAAGAGATCGGTAAAACAGCAGCTAACTTCATCAACGAACACTTCACATCTGATGATCCGGCAGAAGTATGTGTAATCGGTAAACCGGATACACAGGTTCTGTTAGAGAGACAGCAGGGTATTGAAGCTGGACTGAAAGAGAACTGTGAAGACAACTATGAGATCGTTGCAACGATCGAAGGTGTTGTAAACAACGAAGTTCAGTCCCAGGCTGAAACAGTTCTTCAGGCTCACCCAGATTGTAAGGTATGGGTTGGTGTAGGCGCCGGCGCTATGATCGGATCCAACACAGCACTCCTTGCACACTATGGTGGAAAAGGCAACATCCCGGAGGATGTTGGAGTTATCACAACTGACGTTACAAAAGAGCAGTTAGATTCTCTGCAGGCTGGAGACGAAGCTGTTAGAGCTATCGTAGGATTTGAAGGATCCAACACTGATACAGCACAGGCTTGCTACGAAATGTTTGAGAAGATCCTGAACGGCGACTTTGATAATGTTTCAGGCGATGATAAGAACGTATACAGACCGACAATGGAAATCAACTCCGATAACATTGAAGAGATCCAGGCAGGTATGTAATAGTTGTCTAAAAAGTAGCTGGTTAATACAAACAATGGGGGCAGCTTGGTAAGGGCTGCCTCCAAAAATATCACGGGGGAAGAATATGAGCGAAGAATATGTATTGGAATTAGAGCATATAAGAAAAGAATACCCGGGTGTTGTTGCGCTGAAAGATGTTACGCTTCAGTTGAAAAAGGGCGAGATTCTGGCTTTGATCGGTGAGAACGGAGCTGGAAAGTCTACCTTGATCAAGTGTTGCTCCGGGGCGGTTATTCCGACCTCCGGTAAGATCAAAGTAAACGGAAAAGAATTTACAAGCATGACGCCGCAGCTTGCGTCTGAAAATGGTATCGCAATTATTTATCAGGAGTTCAACAACGTAAAAGAACTGTCAGCGGCAGAAAACTTATTTCTGGGACATCCGATAAAAAAAGGAATTATTGTTGATAAGGCTGCTATGGAAAAAGAAGCGGCCAAGGCGTTTGAAAGATTACATATTAAGATCAATCCGAAGGAATTAATGAAAAACTTAACTGTCGGCTATCAGCAGATGGTAGAAATTGCAAAGGCGATTCAGCAGAATGCAAAGATCCTGATCATGGATGAGCCATCCGCGCCTCTGACAAGTAAGGAAGTCGAGAGTATGTTTGAGGTGGTAGAGCTCTTAAAAGAGCAGGGCGTATCTATCATTTACATCTCTCATCGTTTGGAAGAGATCTATCGATTGTCAGACAGAATCGAAGTCCTGCGTGATGGAGAATATATCAAGACTTTGATCACCAAGGACAGCGAGGTGCAGGAACTGATCAAACTGATGGTAGGCCGTGAACTGACAGAGACCTATCCGCCGAGAGGAGACTGCATTAAGAAAGACGAAGTAGTTCTGGAGCTTAAGAACGTCACCGGAAATGGCGACCGGGATATCAGCCTGAAAGTACATAGAGGAGAAATCCTTGGCCTTGGAGGACTGGTAGGAGCCGGCCGTACCGAGCTTGCAGAGATGATTTTTGGCGCTGCTAAAAAGCAGTCCGGCCAGATCATATTTAAAGGAAAAGAAGTCAACCCGAAGAGCCCTCGGGAGGCAATAGATTTGGGAATCGCGCTGGTGCCGGAGGATCGGAAGCGTCATGGCGCTATGCTGGGCATATCTATTAAGAATAATATTAATATGCCGATTTACCAGAGAAACTCTACGTTGAGCGTGATCAATTCCAAGAAGGAAAAAGAGATCGCTGAAAAATACAAAGAGAATATGGCCATTAAGACTCCGTCTTTGAATCAGCTGGTAAAGAACCTAAGTGGTGGTAATCAGCAGAAGGTTATCCTTGGAAGATGGCTGGCGGCCGATTCCGAACTGATCATATTTGACGAGCCTACACGTGGTATTGATGTAGGTGCAAAACATGAGATTTATAAGTTAATGAACGATTTAGTGGAAAAAGAGGGAAAGGCAATTCTGATGATTTCTTCTGAAATGGAAGAATTAATGGGTATGTCAGACAGGATTATTGTCCTGGCAGAAGGTGATATGACTGGTGAGATCAGTAAAGATGAATTCAGTCAGGAAACTATTATGGCATATGCATCAGCGGCTAAGTCCAAGGTTGAGGAGGCTTAATTATGAATAATAGCAAAGTAATGTATCAGATAAAGGATAAGGCGATCTGGCTTGTGCTGATTGTGCTGGTGATTGCCTTTACAGTTGCAAATCCAAGATTTATCAATCCATCGAACCTGTTAACCCTGCTTAGACAGGTGGCATTCTATGGTATTGCATCCGTTGGTATGATGTTTGTCATCCTGCTTGGTGATATCGACCTTTCAGTTGGTACGATTATGTCCTTTGTAAATATCATCGGTGCTTACATGATGGTTAATATGGGAATGAACATGTATCTGGCATGTATTCTTTCTATGATTGCAGCTACATTGATTGGTGTGTTGAATGGTTTCATGGTTTCAACGGTAGGAATACCGGCTATTATAGCGACATTCGCCACGCAAACGGGCTTTAATGGTCTGGCGTATATCATATGTGGTGGTATGCCGATCAGCGGTTTTCCGGATGGATTCACAACACTTGGTCAGGGTTATGTAGGAATCGTTCCGATCCCGGTTATTATCATGGCAGTCTGCTTTGCCGTTGGTTCTTTCATTTTGAATAAGACATACTTTGGACGTTATTTCTACGCTGTTGGTGGAAATATCGAAGCAGCAAAACTTTCCGGTATTCGTGTCGGCGTTGTAAAATACCTGGTATTTGCACTTTCCGGATTCTTCTCCGGACTTGCAGGTCTTGTGCTTCTGTCTCGTACGAACTCTGGTAATGCGTCAGCTGCTACTGGTGAAGAGTTCAACGTAATCACTTGTGTAGTTCTGGGTGGTGTATCCATTACTGGTGGCTATGGTAAAATGTCAGGTGTAGTTGCAGGTACCTGTATCATCGGTGCTCTCAAGAATGGTATGGTATTGATGAATATCAACTCCTATGTTCAGGATATTGTATTAGGTATCGTACTTGCCTTTGCAGTTGGATTTGACTGTATCCAGAAGAAATCACAGCAGAATTAATTTAGTTAAGATACGAAAAAGTAAAATCCCGGCAAGTATTTTGCCGGGATTTTGTGCAAACTAGAGGAGTTTGGGAAAGGAGAAATATGCGTACAATTAAAGCAGAACCGATCAACAGAGAGGCATATGCACCTTTCGGAGCCTATTATGACTATCTGAATCCAGATGGTTATGCATTGGAGGGAGAGATTCACAAGTTTTATCCAGACAGAATCAGCGAGTCCTGTACAACACGGATGGGATACTCTCCCATTGCAGTAAAAAAAGAAGAGAGAAGGATTGTGAAATCTGTGGAATATCACACTTCATCACCAGAAATGATCCTTCCTTTGAATGATGACATGATTATCCATGTTGCGCCGGCATCTGCTGGTGTTCCGGTGCCGGAATGGACGAAGGCCTTTATCGTTCCAAAAGGGACTATGGTAAAGATTAATACGGCAGTCTGGCATCTGGCGCCTCTTCCGGTGCATCAGGATGTACTGCACGCCATGATTATTCTTCCGGAATGTACATATGCGAATGATTGTACTGTAGTGGAGTTAGATGAGAAAGAGCAGTTTGAGATCATATGCGAATCAGACAGCTGATTTATAGAGGAGGACATTGATTTATGAAAGCAGCAGTCTATCACGGCCCGGGTGACTTGAGAGTGGAAGATGTCCCAGTCCGTGAGCTGAAAGACAACGAAGTAAAGATTCGGGTGAAATACTGCGGAATCTGTGGGACAGATATTCACATCTTCCACGGAGATGGCGGATGCTGTGAGGTGACTCCGCCCCTGATCCCGGGACATGAGTTTTCCGGCGTAGTGGCGGAAGTAGGAGCTGGAGTGACATCCGTAAAGCCGGGAGACCGAGTGACCGGGGATCCCAACGACATGTGCGGAGAATGTTATTTCTGTAAGAATGGGATGCAGCATTTCTGCAAAAACAATATCGGAATAGGAACGACAGTTGACGGAGGCTTTGCTGAATATGTGATTATGCGGGAAAAACAGGTATACAAATTTTCCGATCAGTTAAGCTTTCTGGAGGCTGCGATGACAGAACCTATTTCCTGCTGCCTTCGCGGAATAGACCTCTGCCATATCAGGGCAGGCAGCACGGTGCTGGTTATCGGAGGCGGACCGATCGGTATGATCATGTTGCAGCTCGCCAGACATGCAGGAGCTTCAAAGCTTATTTTGTCTGAACCGGTGGCGGAAAAAAGAGAACAGGCATTAAAGCTTGGGGCAACGAAGACGGTTGACCCGACAAGAGAAGATGTACAGGCGGTATTGTCTGATTATTGTGAAAATGTAGATGTGGTGATCGAATGCGTCGGCAATATCCACACCCAGGAGGATGCGGTAAAATTTGCCGGAAAAGGCGCGACGATCATGTATTTTGGACTTGCAGCGCCGGATGAAAGTTTCCCGATCAGGCCGGACGATATTTTTAAGAAAGAGCTGCGTATTACTTCTTCCTATATCAATCCCTATACTTTTGAAAGGGCTGTCCAGGTACTGGAATCTGGAATGATCGAACTAAAAAGCCTGATCACCAACGTGGTGCCGTTAGAGCAGATCGCGGACGTATTTACGAAACCAGAGTATCGAAGGACGGGGAAGGTTATGATCCAGATTTCATAACCGGAGAAGATGTATGGATATCGAAAGATTGAGTTCCAATGAAATAAAGATCAAGAACCGGCAGCGGATATACCAGTATATCCGGATGAACGGATCGGCGTCGAAACAGGATCTGGTGGTGGCTCTGCAGCTGAGTCTGCCTACAGTCACCCAGAACCTGGAATATCTGAAACAGACAGCTCTGATCGATGCTTCAAAAAAGATCACCAATACAGGTGGACGTAATGCGACGGCATTCAGTTATCTGAAAAAAGCAAAGATGGCAATCGGCGTCTATATTTCGTCCCATCACATGAATGCCGTTGCGGTGAATCTGTCCGGGGAAGTAGAGGCGTTGGTAAAGGAGCAGATTACATTTAATCTGGAAGATGACGCGTATCTGAGGAAGTTGGGAACAGTTGTTGAGAAGGTAAAAGAGCAAGCCGGTATCAGAGAGGAGGATCTGCTGGGAGTAGGGATTGCGGTTCCGGGCCTGGTGTCAGATGACGGCACCTGTGTCACATACGGGCTTACCCTGGATTTTACAGGAAAGACCAGGGATGAGATCGGAAAATATATTCCTTATTCCTGCAGGTTGGTACACGACTCTTATGCGGCGGGATATATTGAAACATGGAAGAATCAAAGCATCAGGAATGCATTTTATATCAGTTTAAGTAACAGTGTCGGCGGCTCCATTATCATTGATCATGAGATTTACGAAGGAGATACGCAGAAAGGCGGAGAGATTGGTCACATGATCGTGGTACCGGAAGGCGGAGAAAAATGTTACTGCGGAAAATACGGCTGTTTTGACACAGTCTGCAAAGCGGGGAACCTGGACTGGTATACCAATGGGAATCTGGAACAGTATTTTGACAGACTAAGAGAAAAGGATCACACAGCAGTAAAATTATGGGAAGAGTATCTGGATCATCTGGCACTTGCTATTCATAATATCCGGATCCTCTTCGACGGAAAGATTATCCTGGGCGGATATGTGGGAGCATATATCGGCGAATATATGGATGAATTGTGTCAGCGGGTGGACGACAAGAATCCATTTGGAGATTGCGCCAGGGATTATCTCTATCCCTGTCATTACAAAAAAGAGGCGTCGGCAGCGGGAGCGGCAATCTTCTTTATTGATGAATTTTTGGCGGATATTTAGTTGACAGGACCTTTTTTTGGAAGTATTATTTAAATAGGTTTTATAAAAGTGGTTTAAATAATGAAAAGGAGGACAAACATGAACTATTTACTGGGTACGGACATAGGAACATCGGGAACAAAAACAATCCTGATGGATACGAATGGAAAGTTGATCGCGCAGGATCTTCAGGAGTATGATGTGTTAACACCGGCGCCGCTCTGGGCGGAACAGTGGCCGGATGTATGGTATGAGGCGACGAAGGATTCTATCCGTAATACAGTGTCAAAGGCGAAAGAGGCCGGCGTCAGCAGCGAGGACATCAAAGGAATTGCCATCAGCGGACTGTACGGAGGATCCGGGATCCCGCTGGATGAGAATATGGAACCGGTGCGCCCATGTATGATCTGGATGGACAGAAGAGCGGATGAAGAGACAAAATGGGTGCTGGATCATATCGGAGAGGAGAAACTTCAGGAAATCACTTTTAACGGCGCGGATCCTTACTATGGATACACCAAGATTCTCTGGATGAAGAATCACGAACCAGAGAACTGGGCAAAGACAAAAATGTTCCTGCCTCCAAATGATTACGTGATCTATAAACTGACCGGAGAGATTGCCATCGACTATTCTTCTGCCGGAAATATCGGCGGTATCTTTGATATGAATAAAAGAGAATGGTCTAAAGAACTGATGGATGCCATGGGAATCCCGATGTCCATGATGCCGCAGCGGATCGTGGAGTCTACAGATGTGGTAGGCGGCATGACAAAAGAAGCGGCAGAGGATCTGGGATTGTGGGAAGGATTCCCGGTGATCGCCAGCGGAATTGACTGTGGTGCAGCCAACATCGGGCTTGGTGTATTTGAGTCCGGGATCTATGCTGCGGCTATCGGCACGTCTATGTGCGCGGCGCTGATCTCTGACAAGCCGATGAAAGGAAACGGACTGATCGTATGGCCGTACCTTTATGACGCAAAGAAGCTCTCCTACTATTTCGCAGGCGGAAATACAGCCGGCGCCATTGTAAAATGGTTCCGCAATACGCTGTGCCAGTGGGAAGTAGAGCAGCAGAAAAATGGCGGACCAAGCATGTACGATGTAATGAATGAAGCCGCGGAAAAGATTCCGGCAGGAAGTGAAGGACTGGTAGTACTTCCGTACTTCATGGGTGAAAGAAGCCCGATCTGGGATTCTGACGCAAAGGGAACCATCGTAGGACTTTCTCTGACTCATACAAAAGGGCATATCTATCGTGCATTCCTGGAGGCAGTTGCATATTGCCTGCGTGATGCGATGGAAGCGACAGGGGATGACCTGGGCGAATATATCCTGATCGCCGGAGGCGTGACCAAATCAAAGGTTTGGCGTCAGATTTTCGCAGATGTGACAGGATACCCGGTGGTTTGCCCGATCTATGATGTAGAGGCGAATATGGGCGACGTCATGCTGGCAGGTATCGGAACCGGACTTCTGACCTATGAAGAGGTGAAGAAGTGGCAGGTACTGGATGAGAAGATCATGCCAAATGAAGAAAACCATAAGAAATATAACGAATATTTCAGACTGTATAAGAGTATTTACAATCATCTGAAAGATGACATGAAAGAACTGACAAAAATCCGGTAAGATACGGGAAAAGAAAAAAGCCGCAGCTACAGTGAAAAGCCACTGATGCTGTGGCTTTTTGATTGTTCTGAAAAATCATGCGAAAAACAACATAAAACAACATGAAATTAGTTGATTTGTGTGGGGTTATGTGCTACCATAAACATATAAACTAGAAAACCAACGAAAAGAAAGGAAGGTTTGGCGTGATGAAGAGTGAACTGGAAATCAAAGAGGAAATGTGTGAAATCGGAAGACGTGTTTACAACAGGGGAATGGTGGCTGCAAACGACGGTAATTTTTCTGTAAAGCTTAATGATAACGAATTTTTATGCACACCTACCGGAGTCAGCAAGGGATTTATGACACCGGAGTTCATCTGCAAAGTAAATGCGAAAGGAGAGGTGCTGGAAGCGAATGAAGGGTTCCGTCCGTCCTCAGAAGTAAAGATGCATATGCGCATTTATGCAAAGCGTCCGGATGTGAATGCGGTCGTACATGCCCACCCGATGTATGCCACTTCCTTTGCTATCGCAGGGAAACCATTGATGGATCCGATTATGCCGGAAGCGGTAATCTCACTGGGCGGTGTACCTCTGGCAAAATATGGTACGCCGGGAACGATGGAGGTGCCGGATTCCATCGAAGGATTTCTGGATGACTATGATGCAGTACTTTTGGAAAATCATGGCGCGCTGACATATTCAGATTCTCTGATGAATGCGTATTACAAGATGGAATCGGTTGAGTTCTATGCCCGTCTGATGTATCAGGCGCAGATGCTGGGCGGCGCTCAGATCATTCCGCCGGAAAAGGTAGAAGAACTCTATGAGACTCGCCGGAATATGCATGTAGTCGGCAGGCACCCGGCCGTAAAATAGAAAGAAGGTGGCAGACAGATGGGCAGTTATTATTTGGCGATAGACATCGGGGCGTCCAGCGGACGCCATATTCTGGCAGAAGTAGAAAACGGGAAGATGACACTCCAGGAGATTTACCGTTTCCAGAACGGCATGCAGGAAAAAAACGGGTCACTTTGCTGGGATATCCCACATCTGTTTTCTGAGATCAAAAACGGGATGAAGAAATGCGGGGAGATCGGAAAGATACCGGTGTCGGTGTCCGTGGATACCTGGGGCGTAGACTTCGTACTGCTGGATGAAAAGGACCAGATCCTGGGCGATACAGTAGGGTATCGGGACAGCAGGACCCATGGGATGGAGAAAAAGGTAGGAGAAGTAATCTCCCAGCAGGATCTTTACAAGAGAACAGGAATCCACTGGCAGATGTATAATACGATTTATCAGCTTCAGGCGATCAAAGAGACCCATCCGGAATATCTGGAGCAGGCAAGATCGATCCTGATGACGCCGGATTATTTTCATTTTCTCTTAAGTGGAGAAAAGAAGATGGAATACACTATCGCATCTACCAGTCAGCTTCTGAATGCCAGGACCGGAGACTGGGACTGGGAGTTACTTACGATGCTGGGATTTCCAAAAGAGATCTTCCGTCCGGTATCCATGCCGGGAACAGTTGCAGGGCATCTGACCCCGGAGGTACGGGAAGAAGTAGGATATGACTGTAAGGTAGTGCTGCCGGCCTCCCATGATACCGGATCTGCTGTGCTGGCAGTGCCGGCAAAAGGAGAAGACGTGGTATATATCAGCTCCGGCACATGGTCGTTAATGGGGGTAGAGAGAAAGGAACCGGACTGCTCCCTTGAAAGCATGGAAGCGGATTTTACCAACGAAGGAGGATATGACCACCGTTACCGTTATCTGCGCAATATCATGGGATTGTGGATGATCCAGTCGGTGAAAAAAGAGCTGACAGAAGACCTGAGCTTCGGTGAAATCTGTGAGATGGCGGCAAAAGAGACGATTGCTTCGATCGTAGACTGTAATGACGAGAGCTTCATGGCTCCGAAAAGCATGATCGCCGCTGTGCAGGATTACTGCAGAAATACGGGGCAGCAGGTGCCAGGGACGACAGGAGAGATCGCGGCGGTGATCTACAACAGTCTGGCAAAATGTTACGCAGACACACTGGCACAGCTGGAACGTATGACAGGAAAACATTACGATACGGTGTATGTGGTAGGCGGCGGTTCCAAGGCCGGATACTTAAACGAGCTGACCGCCAGATACACAGGCAGGCGCGTATCCGCCGGCCCCACAGAGGCCACAGCCATTGGCAATCTGACGGTACAGATGTTGAGCGATGGTGTTTTCAGTGATCTGGACGAAGCAAGAAAATGTATACGAGAGTCCTTCGAGATTGAAATCTATGATTGACAAAAATGTAACAGGGGACGTGCACCTTTGCAAAAGGTGTACGTCCCCTGTCGTATGTTGTGCCGGATTTTTTTGAAAACAACAAAAAACAATGAAATATATGTTGATTTTCATTGGGTTTAGTGCTACTATCTAATCAGAAACAACATGTTTTGTGTGGATTCAACCAGACAGGGGGTGTGACAATGCTTGCCATAGAAAGGCGTAATCAGATACTGGAAAAGCTTCAGGAAGAGAAGCGTGTTGTGGTGAGCGAATTGAGCAGACTGTATCAGGTATCAGAGGAGACGATACGACGTGACCTGGAGAAGCTGGAGAATGACGGTCTGGTAATCAAAAGTTACGGCGGAGCGGTCTTAAATGAGCACAGTATCTTTGACCTGCCATTTAATATCCGGAAGAATCAGATGGTAGTGGAAAAGCAGCAGATGGCATCTATGATCGCGGATATGGTGCGGGATGGCGAGGCAATCATGCTGGACGCCAGTTCTACGGCGGTGTATGTGGCCAGGAAGCTGAAGGAAAAGAAAAAGCTGACGGTAATCACAAATTCAGTGGAGATTATCGTAGAGCTGTTTGATGTTCCGGAATGGAATGTAATCTCCACAGGAGGGGTTTCCAGGGAACGCTCATTTGCGCTGGTGGGCCCGAACACGAACCGGATGATCAGTTCCTATCATGTGGACAAAGCCATCGTGTCCTGCAAGGCGGTCAACATGGCTACGGGCATCATGGATTCAGATGAGCAGGACGCCTGCAGCAAACGACTGATGTTGAACGCCGCCAAGGAGCGCATCCTGGTGGTGGACAATTCGAAATTTGACAAGATGGCATTTGCCAAGGTGGCCGACTGGACAGAGCTGACCAAGGTAGTGACGGATCAGGAACCTTCCAGAGAGTGGATGAAGGAGTTCGAGCGTCTGCGCATCGAATGCATCTACCCGGGAAAGGACAAGACAAAAAAGAAGCAGCAAAAAAAATAAGATTTCAATCATAGGAGGACAAGAAAATGGCATTAGTAACTTCAAAGCAGATGTTGGAAGACGCACAGAAAGGCGGTTATGCAGTAGGCGCGTTCAACGCAGAGAATATGGAAATGGTAAAAGCAATCATCGCTGCTGCGGAAGAGATGAACGCTCCGGTTATGATCCAGACAACCCCGGGGACGATCAAGTACGGGACACTGGAAACTTATTATGCAATCGTAGCGGCAGAGGCTAAGAAAGCAAGTGTACCGGTGTGCCTGCACCTGGATCACGGCAGCAGCTTTGAGCTGGCAGCACAGGCTCTGAGGGCAGGATATACCTCAGTCATGATCGACGGTTCTCATGAAGATTTTGAAGGAAATGTGGCTGTGACCAAAAAAGTGGCAGATATGGCAAATGCCATGGGAATCCCGGTAGAAGCTGAGCTCGGAAAAGTAGGCGGAAAGGAAGACGATCTGGAGGCCGAGGCTGATACCAATACAGACCCGCAGGAGGCGAAAGAATTCGTAGAGCGCACCGGTGTGACATCTCTTGCCGTTGCCATCGGAACCGCTCATGGATTCTATAAATCCACACCGGTACTTGATAAGGAAAGAGTATCCGAGATCAAGGAAGTAGTATCCGTGCCGCTGGTACTTCACGGCGCTTCCGGTTTGAGTGATGATGATGTACGTGAATGTGTACAGAGAGGAATGTGTAAGGTAAACTTCGCGACAGAGCTCCGGGCAGCATATACAGATGCAGGCAAGAAACTTCTGGAAGAAAAACCAGAGACCTTTGACCCTAAGAAATTCGGGACTGTAGGAATGGAAGCGGTAAAAGAACTTGTAAAAGGCCGGATGAAAGTTCTCGGATGTGAAGGAAAAGCAAGATAGAAAGAGTGTGAAGACCTATGAAACAGTATTTGTTGGGAATTGATATCGGAACCAGCGCCTGCAAGACAGCGGTTTTTGATGAAAACGGAAGTGTTCTGGCTACAGGCAGTGGAGACTATCCTGTTTACTATCCTCATCAGGGATGGGCAGAGCAGAATCCTGAGGAATGGTGGGCGGCCGTATGTAAGGCTATCAAAGAAATGCTGGAAAAAAGCGGGATCCGTCCGGAAGACATTGTGGGAATCGGCATTGACGGACAGAGCTGGTCAGCAATCCCGGTAGACAAAAACGGAGAAGTGCTGGCAAACACACCTATCTGGATGGATACCAGGGCGGCTGATATCTGTGAAGAGGTAGGGAAAAAAGTCGGAGAGGACCGGATCTTCCAGGTTTGCGGCAACCCTTTCAAGGCTACATACACAACGCCGAAGATCCTCTGGTATCAGAGAAATCTGCCGGACGTCTATGAACATACTTATAAGATCTTACAGTCCAACAGCTATATCGCCTATAAGCTGACTGGAAAAATGACTCAGGAATTAAGCCAGGGATACGGCCTGCACTGTTTTGATATGCGCAAAGGCGTGTGGGATATGGATATGTGCAGAGAGCTGGGGATCCGGGAGGATCTTCTGCCGGATATTTATCCAAGCCATGCCATTGTAGGCGGCGTGACCGCGAAGGCGGCGGCAGAGTGCGGCCTGCTGGAGGGAACGCCTGTGGCGGCGGGAGCCCTGGACGCAGCCTGCGGAACTCTGGGAGCCGGTGTGGTACATCCGGGAGAGACTCAGGAACAGGGAGGACAGGCCGGAGGCATGAGCATCTGCATCGATGAATATAAGGCAGATCCAAGATTGATCTTAAGCTACCATGCAGCGGCAGGTCAGTGGATCCTGCAGGGCGGAACCGTCGGAGGCGGCGGAGTCATGCGCTGGATGGAGCAGCAGTTCGGCGATTATGAGAGAAGCAGGAAAGCAGAAGTCGGCAAGAGCTCCCTGGATCAGTTTAACGAACTGGCCGGGAAGGTGGCGCCCGGAAGCGACGGCATGGTATTCCTGCCATACATGTCCGGCGAGCGGTCCCCGATCTGGGATCCCAATGCAAAAGGTGTGTTCTACGGACTTGATTTCAGCAAGACCAAGGGACATTTCATCCGGGCGGCCATGGAGGGTGTTGCCCTGTCCCTGCGCCATAACCTGGAAGTGGCAAGGGAAGCAGGCGCCGAAGTCAGCGTCCTTCGCGCTATGGGAGGCTCGGCAAATTCACTTCTCTGGACTCAGATCAAGGCAGATGTGACCGGTAAGAAGATCATCGTGCCGTCATCAGATACGGCTACGACTCTCGGAGCCGTGATCCTGGCAGGCGTAGGCATCGGTATGTACAAGAGTTTTGAGGAAGCGGTGGAGAAGACCGTGGAGATTAAACGGACCCATGAGCCGAATCCGGAAAACAAAGAAGTTTATGACAGAAATTATGAAACCTATTTAAAATTATATGATCATCTGAAAGATATCATGGCGGAAAGGAGCAGATAAAAGATGAAAGCAGCAGTTGTATGTGCAAATGAAGATGTACGTTATATGGATTATGAGGAGCCGCAGGTGACTCCCGGAACTGTGAAGGTAAAGGTAAAAGCCTCTGGTATCTGTGGGTCTGATATTCCAAGAGTGCTTCAAAATGGAGTACACTTTTATCCTATCGTGCTGGGACATGAATTTTCCGGCGATGTGGTAGAAGTGGGCGAAGGTGTGACCAGCGTCAAGGTGGGCGACCATGTGTCCGGCGCTCCGCTGGTTCCCTGTATGAAATGTGACGACTGCCAGAAGGGGAATTTCTCTCTGTGCAAGCACTACAGCTTCATCGGTTCCAGACAGCAGGGGAGCAATGCAGACTATGTAGTAATCCCGGAGCAGAGTGCAGTTGTCTATGACCCAAGCATTCCATATGAACAGGCTGCCATGTTTGAACCATCCACCGTCGCACTTCACGGCGTATACCAGAACCAGTACCAGGGCGGCGGCTATGTGGCAATCCTGGGCGGTGGTACCATCGGTATGTTCACCATGCAGTGGACCAAGATCTTTGGCTCCAAAAAAGTAGTTGTATTTGACATCAGCGATGAGCGGCTGGAACTGGCAAAGCGGCTGGGCGCCGACGAAGTGATCAATACAACAGAAGAAGGATATCTTGACAAAGCGATGGCCATCACGGAAGGCAAGGGATATGACTATGTATTCGAGACGGCAGGACAGGTACCTACTTTAAAAATGGCGTTTGAAGTGGCAGCCAATAAAGCCCATGTGTGCTGTATCGGAACTCCTCACGCTGAGATTACCTTTACACCGGCATTGTGGGAAAAGATGAACCGGAAAGAGTTCTATCTGACTGGATCCTGGATGTCCTACAGCGCACCGTTCCCGGGCAAGGAGTGGAAGCTGACAGCTCATTACTTCGCAACCGGACAGCTGAAGTTCGATCCTGGATTTATCTATAAGAAAATGCCCATGAGCCAGGCTCAGGAAGCATTCCAGCTCTATAAGACACCTGGACTTGTCAAAGGAAAGATCCTGTTGATGAACGAAGACTAGGAGGGCGCCATGATATTGACAGTGACATTAAATGCAGCAATCGACAAGCGTTACGTGGTAGAAGAATTTCAGGAAGGAGAAGTCAACCGCGTTAAGGAATGTGCCTACGTACCGGGCGGCAAGGGGCTGAATGTATCCAAGCCGGCGGCCGTGGCCGGAGCTGATGTGGTGGCTACCGGATTTGTAGGCGGTCATGCCGGGAATTATATCGAGGAGTCCCTGAAGGATTACCATGTAAAAGGGGATTTCTATCATCTGGAGGCTGAGAGCCGTTCCTGCATAAACATCTGGGACGAAAAGAACGAACGGCAGACAGAATTTCTGGAACCGGGCTTTACGGTGACAGAAGAGGAATTTCAGGGATTTGTGGAAAAGTTCCGGGGACTGGCAGAGAAAGCGGACGTAGTAGCCATGTCGGGAAGCGTGCCAAAAGGCCTTGACGGGACAGCCTATCAGAAGCTGGTTAAGATCGTGAAAGACGCCGGGAAAAAGGTAATCCTGGATACCAGCGGACGCCTTCTGGAAATGGGAATCGAAGCCTGCCCTACCATGGTCAAGCCCAACATTGATGAGATCCGGATGCTGACCGGAAAACACTGCGACCACATTGAAGATATCATTGAGGCGGCGAAAGCGGTCCATGCGCGAGGCGTGGAAGTAGTAGCGGTTTCTCTGGGCGCCGACGGATCCCTGGTGGTCAGCGATGAAGGAATATACCGGGCGATCGTTCCGAAGGTTGACGCGGTAAATACGGTAGGATGCGGTGATTCCATGATCGCAGGTTTTGCCCTGGGCTTTGCGGAAGGCCTGAGCATCGAAGAGACACTTCGTAAAGCCAGCGCTATTTCAGCTGCGGCTGCGCTTAGAGAAGAGACGGGATTCTTTGTAAAAGAAGATATGGAGCGGCTGTATCCTCAGATTAAGATTGAAAAAATCGAATCATAGAAACATAATGCCCCTTTCACGCATACATTAAGATAGAACGTTGTGAAAGGGGTATTTTTATGCCATATTCAATCATGCTGGATGCCGGACATGGAGGAAAAGATCCAGGGGCTGTCTACCAGGGCAGGCAGGAGAAGGATGACACGCTTAAGCTTACACTGGCCGTAGGAGAGATCCTGCAGAACAGAGGGCTGGACGTGGAGTATACAAGAACGACAGACGTCTATGAAACGCCGACCCAGAAAGCCCGGGAGGCAAATGCGGCAGGTGTAGATTATTTCGTATCCATACATCGCAATTCTACGCCGGAGGACAATGGCGTGTCCGGAGTGGAAAGCCTGGTTTACGATCTGTCCGGAGTCAAATATGAGATGGCTCAGGATATCAACGAGCAGCTGGAAGCCGTTGGTTTTATCAACCGGGGCGTGCAGGCAAGGCCGAACCTTGCGGTCCTGCGCAGGACCAATATGCCGGCAGTGCTGGTGGAAGTAGGATTTATCAATTCCGAAACAGACAATCAGCTGTTTGATGAAAATTTTCAGGACATTGCAGAAGCTATCGCAGAAGGGATCCTGGACACTCTGGAATATGAAGGGACAGTCGGCGCCGGAACCGGAGAAGCCGCGCACTATCGTGTACAGGTGGGATCCTTCCGTAACCGTGGGTATGCCCAGCGGCTGATGGAAGAACTGATGGAGCTGGACATTCCGGCATATATCGAAGATTCAGGACCATTTTACAGAGTAGAAGCCGGCGATTACCGGAGCCTGGATGAGGCGGCCCAGATGGAACAGAGAATTAAAAGAGCCGGATATCCGGCTGTAATCGTAAAATAATTTAACATAATTTTAAAGGGAAACGCTGACTTGGTTTAACAATTCTGGATTATACTAACCTCAGTAAAGGAAATGAGAAATCTGTATCATTCCAGGGAGGGAAGGCATATGAGAACAATATGGGAAATCACAAACAAAATGTTTGGCAGTGAATCTGCCGACGCGGCGTTTCTTACCATCAACATCATCTGCTGGACGGCAGGCACACTTGCCGCAGGGCTGGCGTTCTGTGCGATCACCGGAACCTCAGCGGCGCTGTGTATTACAAAGCTGATGTGTGCAGCCATCTATGTGGGAGTGATCGTGGGCTTGTTCGGAGGAATCTTATTCCTGTACCGGAGAAGGACACAGTAATCTGACGGCAGAACTGGTGCCGATCCGGCTGCAGCCGGCCTCGATAAAAGCTTCCAGGTCATCTCTTGTACGAATGCCTCCGGCGGCCTTGATCTTTACGGAAGGGCCGATGTGCTCTTTGAATAATAAAATATCTTCCATCACGGCGCCTCCTGTGCCGAAACCGGTGGAAGTTTTGATATAGTCAGCTCCGGCTTTTGTGACAATCTCACAGAGCCGGATTTTTTCTGATTCAGTCAGGTAGCAGGTTTCTACGATCACCTTTAAGATTTCATCCTTTGCAGTCTCTCTCAAGGCGGCAATCTCTTCATAGACTTTTTCAAAATCCTTGTTTTTCACATCTGCGATATTGATCACCATGTCAATCTCACGGGCGCCGTCGAGAATGGCCTGCCGTGTCTCCTGGATCTTTGTACCGGTGGTGTGGTAGCCCAGAGGAAATCCGATCACGGTACAGATATTCAAGGATGGACCAAAAGCGTCCCGGACACGGGACACGTAAGAGGGCGGGATACAGACAGAGGCGGTGTGGTATGTAAGCGCCTCCTGGCAGAGCGTACGGATATCCTCCCAGGTGCAGTAGGCTTTCAGCTGCGTGTGATCAATATATTTGAAAAGTTCTGAGTTTTCCATGTTCGTGTGCCTCCTTTATGCTTTTTTACTATCATAATATAAAAAAATGAAAAATGTCAATGAAACATGTTGACATTGAATGGTTATATGATATAATACCATTAAGAATAGAAAAGTGGGAGAGCATACATGACGTTAAGAATTTTTCAAAAAGGCTTTAACTATTCCCAGGACGGTCAGGGAAACCGCCTGGTCTATCATCTTCAGGGGTGCAATATGAAATGTAAGTGGTGTGCTAATCCGGAGGGAATGCCGGTGGATGGGGCCGTGATCCATGAGAAGGATAAGTCGCCCAGGATTTCCTATGAAGAGCGCACGGTGGAAGATGTCTATGATGAGATCTTAAGCTGTAAGCCGATGTTCTTTGACGGAGGAGGCGTGACCTTCAGCGGAGGTGAGGCCACCATGCAGTTTGCACCGTTAAAGGAGCTTCTCATGAAGTTAAAGGAGGCGAACGTTCATACGGCGATCGAGACCAATGGGACTCACATCCGGCTTCAGGAGCTCTTCCCTTACGTAGATCAGTTGATTATGGACTGTAAGCACTGGGACGCACAGAAGCATCTGGAATACACAGGGGTACCGTTTCAGGTGGTATATGAGAATTTAAAAAAGGCATCGGCCGGACATCCAAGAGTCGATATCCGCACGCCTCTGATCGGCGGGGTCAATGACAGCCCGGAAGATGTGGAGCATTTTCTGGATCTGTATCAGGAGCTTAGCGGCCCGAATGTAACCTTCGAGCTTTTAAAGTACCATGAGTTTGGCAAAAAGAAATGGGAAGAATGTGGCTGGGTCTATGAGATGACAGATGATGCCCATGTGACGGTAGAACAGATCAAGGATTTCAGAGACCGGATCATAAAAAGAGGACTTCAGTATAGAAAGAGCTGACAGAAGAAAGGAGACAAGGATAGCATGGAAATCAAAGCAATGTTTAATGCCCAGAAGATCACAGAGCTGGCAAAGAAGCGGTTTAAAGAAGAAAGAAGCCTGAACCATCTGGAGGGATGGTTCCTGGCAAAGGAGATCCAGAGAGAGTGCGATGAGAAGTTCCGGGATGATCCGGACTGTATCCGCATCGCCAGAACCCAGGTGGAAGTGATGAAAAAGATTCCTCTTACGATCGGAGACTATCATGTGTTTGCCGGAACTCAGGATGATTCCTTTGCCCGTTCCTATGCACTGATCAACCCTGCATTTACGGTGGATTCCTTCAGCGGATACTGTGATCCGGTGGCGGTGTTCGGGGATATTGACCCCATCGGCGACATTACCCAGGAGAGAATCGATGATCTGAAAGAATACAATAATCACACAAAGTTTGCCGACGCGCTCCGGCATGCCTATGACCTTGCCGGAGACAGTACCAGTGAGGCGATCTTCTTTATCGAGCAGGTGACAGGACATCTGATCCCGGATGTACGGCCCATGCTGGCAGGCGGAACCAAAAGTATCCGCGCACAGATCGAGAAGAATCAGGCCGCTTGTGAAGATGACAGGAAAGATTATTTTGAGGCAATGAAGATTTCGCTGGATGCATTGGAAATCCTGGCAGACCGCTATGCAAAACTGGCTGCGGAAAAGGAAGCCCAGGCATCGGGAGAGGCAAAAGAGCGTTACCGCCTGATGAAGGAGACGCTTGCGAAGGTGCCGAGAAACGGGGCAGATAACCTGTTTGAAGCTATCCAGTCCTTCATCCTGATCTGGCAGACTATGTGTCTGGAGCAGACGCCGAATCCGTTTGCGTTTTCCGTGGGCAATGCAGACCGGATCTTTGAGCCCTACCGTGCAAAGACGAATATGAGCAGAGAGGTTGCAGCGTCCCTGTTCAAACATCTTCTGGTGTTCTTCAACGTAGCGGACAGAAGCTGGGCCATCTCCCAGAACCTGATCATCGGCGGAAAATCCAATGAGGGCGAGGATCTGACGAACCTGACATCCTACGCACTTCTGGATGCCTACTATGACATGAATCTTCCGCAGCCGATCTTGTCTGTGAAGCTGCATAAAAATACACCGAAAGAGCTGTATGAGAGCCTGGGACGGTTTTTCTTTACTCCGGGATGTCTGACACCGTCTCTTTTCAACGATGACAGTCTGTTTCCGATCCTGGAAGCTCACGGTGTAGATCATGAGGATCTTGAAGATTACTCGGTGGCCGGATGCCAGGAACCTTTGATCATGGGGAAGGATAATGGCAATACCACCAACAGCTGGCTGAATCTTGGAAAGATTCTGGAACTGTGCATCAGCGGAGGCGTGTCCACGATCACAGGGAAGAAGCTTGGAAAGACAGATGAAGAAAACGGCTGCCACAGTAAACTGGAGGTACTGCAGAATATCCGTGAGATTTTCTATAAAAATGTAGACGAGTATGCAGAAAAGATGACTCAGTCTGCAAATGCGGCTTCTGAGGCTATCGGACTCCTTCAGGTGCCCTTCCTGTCTACCATGATGGGAGGCGTGGAATCTGGAATCGATACCAGGGACACGAAAAAGCAGGGAACCAAATATAAC
Organism: uncultured Lachnospiraceae bacterium; assembly: GCA_900553355.1. Classification (GTDB taxonomy): domain Bacteria; phylum Bacillota; class Clostridia; order Lachnospirales; family Lachnospiraceae; genus Merdimonas. The sequence continues at coordinate 8,186 of USDK01000023.1, read as the reverse complement.
GGAAGCGGCTGCCTGATCCATGGTTTATCGGTAGTGGCTGATTCGTTTATTGCCATCGACACTTTGCTGAAGGAACGCCCTCAGGATGCAGACAGACTGGTAGAAGCCCTTCGGACAAATTTTGAAAATGATCCGGAGATGCATGAATATCTGATGAACTGCAAGAAGTTTGGAAATAATGTGGCAGAGGTAGACAGAGAAGCTCAGGAGATTGCCAATAAGGTGGCGGATATCGTGGCTTCCAAGAAAAATTACCTGGGTAATCCATTCCGGAGTGATTTTTCCACACCATCAACTCATCTGCTGTATGGATACTGGGTAGGAGCCACACCGGACGGAAGAAAGTCGAGAGATATGCTGGGATACGGCGTGGATCCGCTGTACGGAGAGGCACACTCGGGTCTTGGTTTCCGGGTTCTGTCGGGGATGAAGCTTCCCTACGAAAAGATGAACGGCGGATATGCATCCCACTTCGGGATCAATCCGAATTACTTCCGCTCAGAGACCTTTGAAGGCAAGGGCCTGGAATTTAGGGATAAGATCATCAGCCCCTTGTTCTATAATCCGGAGAACCCTAATATTCAGCCGTTTTATCTCTATGTAAATGTAACGACCCCGGATATGCTGAGAAAAGTTTTGAAAGAGCCAAAGAAATATGCACCCAGTGGAGTCTATATCATGAGAATCCATGGAACCTTTGTAAATTTCCTGGATCTGTCACCGGCGATCCAGGAAGATATCATCACAAGACTGGATATGGAATCGACAAGTTTATAATCTCATTTTCGTACATCTGACAGAGCGGATGTCCGGCTGTTCTTTTCGGGACAGCCGGGCATCCGCTCTCCCCTTTTTCAAGTAAACATTGAATTTGCCGGGGTTTTAGTGTATGATTGACGTTGAAATGAAGAAGAAGACCGGGGTGTACTATGAATCAGGAGTTTTATCAGAAACTGACAAAAATATTATCAGAAGACAGGATACGGACACAGGAGCCGATGAAGATGCATACCACTTTCCGGGTGGGAGGCCCGGCAGATTATTTTGTCATGCCGGAGTCATCCGGGGAAGTGCAGCAGGTAATCAGCCTGTGCAGAGAGGAAAAGATGCCATATTACGTGATTGGAAATGGCAGTAACCTTCTGGTATCAGATGAGGGATACCGGGGTGTGATCCTGCAGATTTACCGTACCATGAGCCGGATCGAAGTAGAAGGAACACTGATCCGCGCCCAGGCCGGGGCGCTGCTCTCGGCGATTGCCGCAAAGGCTTATGAAAACAGCCTTACCGGGTTTGAGTTTGCAGCGGGGATACCAGGAACCATCGGGGGCGCCAGTGTGATGAATGCGGGAGCCTACGGTGGAGAAATGAAGGATGTGATCCGCAGTGTGACAGTGCTGGATCAGGATGGAAAGATCCGGAAGATTGAAAGGGAAGATCTGGAAATGGGATACCGGACCAGCATTATCTCCAAAGAGGGCTATATTACGCTGGAAGCAGAGATTGAGCTGAGCGAAGGTAAGCCCGAAGAGATCAAGGCGCTGATGGACGATCTGAGGACAAGGAGGGTTACAAAGCAGCCGCTGGAATACCCAAGTGCAGGCAGTACCTTTAAGCGTCCGGAAGGATATTTCGCCGGGAAGCTGATCCAGGATACCGGACTTGCCGGATTCCAGGTGGGAGGGGCCCAGGTGTCGGAAAAACACTGTGGCTTTGTGATCAACAAGGAGAATGCCACTGCCGCTGATATCGACAGTCTGATGCGGCAGGTGTCTGAAAAGGTAAAAGAAAAATTTGGAGTAACGTTGGAACCGGAAGTGAAGAGACTGGGAGTGTTCTGAGATGAGACTGGTAATCGTAACAGGAATGTCGGGAGCGGGAAAGAGTACCGCATTGAAGATGCTGGAAGACGTGGGGTATTTCTGCGTAGATAATCTGCCGGTACCTCTGATCCCCAAGATTGCGGATCTGTGGAAGGCGTCCGGCGCAGAGATTAGCAAGGCGGCGCTTGGAGTAGACATCCGCAGTGGCCAGAGCTTTCAGGAGCTGCATAAGGTGCTGGACGAACTGGACGAAGCCAAGATACGCTATGAGATTCTGTACCTGGAATCAGAGGATGATGTATTGATCAAACGCTATAAAGAGACAAGGAGATTTCATCCGCTGGCCGGAAGCTCGGGCCGTATCGAGGACGGGATCCGTGAGGAAAGAAAAAGACTTTCCTTTTTAAAAGAGAGGGCGGACTATCTGATCGACACGACCCATATGCTGACCCGGGAGTTAAAGGCAGAGATGAATAAGATCTTTGTGGAAAATAAGGAATATAAAAATCTCTATATCTCTGTGATGTCCTTTGGGTTTAAATATGGGATCCCTGCAGATGCCGACCTGGTGTTTGATGTAAGGTTTCTGCCGAATCCTTACTATATAGAAGAACTGCGTCCGAAAACCGGAAAAGACCAGGAGGTCAGAGATTATGTGATGAAGAGCCAGACGGCAGAAATCTTCCTTCAGAAGCTGGTGGATATGATCGAATTTCTGATCCCAAACTATGTGCAGGAGGGAAAGACACAGCTTGTGATCGCCATCGGATGCACCGGAGGAAAGCATCGTTCCGTGACGCTGGCCCTGGCCCTTTACGAGGCGCTTGCAAGGAATGATAACTACGGAATACGCATTGAACATCGGGATATCGGTAAGGATGCCATTACAAAGGCGAGGTAAGGGTTGAAATGTCATTTTCAGGAAAGATAAAGGAAGAATTGTCCAGACATTGCGCAAAAGCAAGGCACTGTAATCTGGCGGAGCTTTCTGCGATTGTGGAGATGACGGGGGATTTTCGGACAAATGACGATGGGAGATGCTGTCTGGAAATCCGTACAGAAAATCTTGGAGTCGCAAGAAAAAGCTTTACATTATTGAAAAAAACATTTAATATAAGAACGGATGTCGTCATTCGAAGGAATACGATAAAAGGCAGCAGCAGTTATCACATTTATGCCAGAGGAGAAGAACTTCTGGCAGTCAGACAGGCGATCGTGCAGGCAGTGTGCTGTAAGCGGGCGTATATCCGAGGTGCATTTCTGGCAGCCGGGTCTATGAGTGATCCAAGTAAATCTTATCATTTTGAAATTGTCTGTGAAGAGGAAAGACAGGCAGAGCATCTGAAGGATATGATCAACAGCTTTGAGCTGGATGCGAAGATTGTGAAGCGCAAGAAAGCTTATGTGGTATATCTGAAGGAAGGGGCGCAGATCGTAGACATTTTAAATGTCATGGAAGCGCATGTGGCACTGATGGAGCTGGAAAATGTTCGGATCTTAAAGGAGATGCGCAATTCTGTCAACCGGAAGGTCAACTGTGAGACTGCAAATATCAACAAAACCGTTTCTGCTGCGGTAAAGCAGAAAGAGGATATTGTATACATCAGAGATACCGTTGGTTTTGAGAAGCTGCCGGAAGGGTTGAGGGAAGTTGCTCTTGCAAGGCTTCAGTATCCGGATGCGCCGCTGAAGGAGCTGGGAAGGCTGTTGGAGCACCCGGTAGGTAAATCCGGAGTAAATCACAGACTCAGGAAACTGAGTGAGATGGCAGAGAAGTTAAGGGAACAATAAGGAGGAGCAAGTATTTATGATTAGAAGACCAGTGATTATTCAGAAGGATATGGATAAGGAAGATCATCCAATCGCGCTTTTGGTCCAGGAAGCCAGCCAGTATGACAGTCAGGTTTATATCGAGATCGAGAATAAAAAGATCAATGCGAAAAGCATTATGGGCATGATGAGTCTGAGGCTGGAGAAGGGGCTGAACATCACGGTTGTAAGTGACGGCGATGATGAAGAAGCAGCGGCATCCGGTGTTGAAAAATTCCTGGCTGCTCAGAGTTAACATTTTCTGTATCCATACATAAGAACAGAGGAAGGGCATGTGACATGCCCTTTTCTTTATCATAGAAAAAGGGGAGAAATCTATATGAAACGATTGCTGTTTATTTATAATCCTCATGCAGGAAAGGAGCTTTTAAAGCCGAAGCTGTCGGATATTGTAGATATTTTCGTAAAGGCAGGGTATGAGGTGGTCATCTATCCGACCCAGGAATATCAGGACGCATATAAAAAAGTACGCCGGTATCCTTCCGGTGTGTTCGATCTCATTGTCTGCAGCGGCGGAGACGGGACTATCGATGAAGTGGTGACCGGAATGATGAGGCGCCAGGAGCGCAATCCGATCGGGTATATTCCTACCGGTACGACGAATGACTTTGCTAATAGCCTCCATATTCCCAGAAATCTTCTGGGCGCCGCTGACAATGCAGTAAACGGAGTGGTATTTCCCTGTGATGTGGGGAAATTTAATGAAGGGACATTCGTATATATTGCGGCCTTCGGACTGTTTACGGACGTGTCCTATGAGACGAAGCAGGGCATGAAAAATGTTCTGGGGCATCTGGCCTATGTGCTGGAAGGGACGAAGCGGCTGTTCAACGTACCCTCCTACCGGATCCGCGTGACCCATGATGATGAAGTGATCGAAGACGAATTTATCTACGGTATGGTGACTAATTCCAGGTCTGTCGGCGGTTTCCGCAATATGATCGGAAAGCAGGTGGTATTTGACGATGGCTTGTTTGAAGTGACGCTTATAAAGACACCGAAAAATCCCATCGCCCTTCAGGAAATCATCGCGGCTCTGTTGATCGAGCAGGTGGATACGAAGCATATGTATTCCTTCAAAACGGGAAAAATCGAATTTGAGTCCCTGGAAGAGATTTCCTGGACACTGGACGGGGAATACGGCGGAAGTCATGACAAGGTTGTGATCGAAAATCTGAACCAGCAGCTTCAGATTATGGTGCCGCAGGAGCATGTCCAGGAGCTGACTGCACAGCCGGATAAGTTTGCTATAGAGGCAGCGGAAGAGAAAATGGAAGAAATTTAAAAAAATCAAAAAAAGTACTTGCCTTATTATAGTTTCCCTGCTATAATAGGCAAGTACGATATGACATGGCTCCGTGGTCAAGAGGTCAAGACGCTAGCCTCTCACGCTGGAATCAGGGGTTCGATTCCCCTCGGAGTCACTCGAAAAGTCCCAGAAAATGGGACTTTTTTTGTATTTGGAAATCGGAAGCGTGGAAAGAGATTGATGAAATATAAAGTTCTGATTACCAATATTGCCAAAGAAGATATCAAAGAAAAGAAGGCCCTGACAGTTAATGATAAAACTGTCAGGGCTTTTTCGGCAAGAATGTGATTGGCAGCGTAATGTTATAAATGATATTAAGTGATGACGCTGATAAACTTGAAAAAGGAAGCGGTAAATGATATCATGAGTTATAATTAAAAGAAAATACAAGGTGTATACGGAAAATAAAAAGAAAATATAGAATTATAACAGGAATTATTTTGAAAATATACTTTTGACGAAAGTCAGGTAGATGTATCTCCGCGTGGGGGAGAAAGAGGGGGCGGACTTGATGAGTGTTTGGAAACGAAGCCTTCTTTATATAAGGAGACATAAATTTAGAAATTTTATACTCTTGCTTATATTAATAATTGTTGCCGCGGGGATGATGATTGGCATTACTGTCTGGCAAGGCAGCCGGAACGGAATGAAGGAGCTGCAAAAGACTTACGGAAACAGTTTTACGATTAAGGCGATCATTCCCAAAAGCGCGGAAGATGAAAGGCTCTGGGAACAGGTTGGGAAAGTGCCGGGGGATATCCGCAGTACCGGTATAAAGGCTCTCTGGTAAACGATGAGTTGATAGAGCGGATCATGAAAGTAGACGGCGTGACAGAATATTGTAAAGAAGCACATTTATCGCTGGCGTATTTTCCGGAGATTGACTTAATAAATGGATTGCATGCGGCAGAGGTTAAACTTGAAAAGGAAACAGGAGAAGTAACAGACCCGTCAGGTATCTATCAGCCGCTGGTCAGTGAACGGGAGAATAGAGTAAATGGATGCAGCAGCAGTGAATTATTAAACTATTTTCGGAGCAATGCATTGGAGATCATCGATGGCCGCCCTATCCGGGAAGGTGATAAGCATCAGATTTTGATTTCTGATGAACTGGCAGAGCGGAATCACTTAGCTGTAGGAGATTCGATACTGGTGACCCAATTGTTTTATCCGACATTAGATAAAATACGTGTTACGGATGAAACGGAGATTCCGGTTATTGCGGAAGAGTATTTAACGATTGTGGGACTTTTTCATGTGAATGTCAGCCAGTATATTAATGAAATGACGGTTGAGGATGACATCGCAGGAAACTATATGTTTGCGGATATAGAGAGTGTAACAGAGCTGTGCAGAGAAAATGGAGAAGCATATGGAGAGGCCATTGATCCGGAATACACAGTTACGTTTTTCATCAATGATCCTGCCAGGATGGATGAAATCATAGAGAATGTAAAAGAAATCCCAGGAGTAGAGTGGAGTGACTATGATATCCAGATAGAGACATCTTTATATGAACCAGCATTAAAGCCGTTAGAGAATGTAAGTAAGATCAGTACATTTTTAATTATATTTTTATTGATAGTCAGTATTGTGCTGCTGATCCTGATACTCCGCATCTGGATCGGGGGCAGAAAAAAAGAGATGGGGATCCTGATATCTATAGGGGAAACGAAAGGAAAGATACGCGGACAGATCATGCTGGAAGGAGGGATCCTGCTATTGGGAGCGCTGATCCTGGCAGCCGGGATTACGATGTGGAGCGGAGACAGAATCGGGAATGCCTTATTGGATCAGATGAACGCTCGGGAGGAGCAGAGTTCCAAGAAAGAACCCATGGAATTTCCAACGGATCTGAACGGCCTGGAAGAGTACAATGAACAGTTTGAGATCCACAGTGAGGCGGAACCGGTGGAAAAGATTGCCTGCGGGCTGGGGGCAGCAGAGTTTTTGGCATGCGGCGCAGTGCTGTATACAGTGCTGTTGTTTGTTGTATGGATAGAAACAAAGAGAATCATAGGTAGAAGATGCATTTCTATGGATATCTTGTAATGTTTTTTGGAAGGAAATGAGGGGGATTATGGGTATCTGGAAACGAAGTCTTTTGTATCTGAAAGCGTATAAACTCAGGAATATTCTTCTGATGGTGTCATTGACTATCCTTGCGTCCGGAATATTGATCGGTTTTGTAATCTGGCAAGGCAGCCAGAACGGAATGAAGGAACTCCAGCGAACTTACGGGAACAGTTTTACGATCAAGGCCATTATTCCCCAAAATGCAGAAGATACTAGCTTGTGGGATAAGACCGGGAATATTCCTGGATTTGAGCAGTATCGGTATAAAGGTTCAATTGTGGATGACGAACTGATTGGCAAGGTCATGGAGCTAGAGGGAGTAACAGATGTTTGTAAAGAGGCGCATTTATACTTGTCATATTTTCCAGATGTAGATTTCATTGATGCCTTATATGCGAGGATGGCAGAACAAGAGAGAAAAACAGGAGAGTATGACCAGAATGTTTCCACACAAGTTTGCGAAAAGCAAAATACGCTGCAGGGATGCAGCAATAGTGAGTTGTTGAGTTATTTTCGTACAAATACTTTAGAAATAGTAGAGGGGAGACCGATCCGGAAAGAAGATAAATATCAGGTCTTGATTTCAGATGAACTGGCGGAAAAGAACCATTTGGGGGTAGGAGACCGAATCTGTGTTGAGCAGCTGTCAATGCCTTTGACTTATACAAAGATAATTACAAATTTAAATGATCTTACCATTATCGATACCAGATATCTGACGATTGTGGGAATCTTTCATGCGAATGTTGCTCAATATGTAAATGAGTATACTGTTGAGGATCAAGTGATCGGGAACTATATGTTTATGGACACAAATGGTTTGACGGAGATGTACAGAATATCAGGAGAAGAAATAGGTGAGGCCATTGATCCGGAGTATACGGCAACCTTCTTTATTGACGATCCGGCCAGGATGGATGAAATCATAGAAGAAGTGAAAGAGATTCCGGGAATCATCTGGAGCGATTATGAAATCAAGGTAGATACTTCCATGTATGAATCCGCGCTGAAACCGCTGGAAAACATCAGCAAGATCACTACATTTCTGATTGTATTTTTCATCGTGGTGTGTATTGTGCTGCTGATCCTGGTGCTCCGCATCTGGATCGGGGGCAGAAAAAAAGAGATGGGGATCCTGATATCTATAG
>USDK01000022.1 GCA_900553355.1 uncultured Lachnospiraceae bacterium | reverse complement strand
ATTTGATCATTTACATTTTCCTCTCTTTCGATTACAATAAAGTTGAGTTATTATTGATGCGCCCGAGGTTGCCGCCTCGTTTAAGGGCGCATTTTTATTTTGCCAGGTCGAAGATCTGATCCAACTGGCTGGCGGTGAAGCACAGCTCATTCTCTTCTCCTGCCGTGGCCGTGACCCTGCCTGTCAACTGACATAACCTTGATATATACCCAAGGCCATCTCTTTTCATCTCTTCAACAGCCTTCTTCTGCCGATCAAGGTATTCCCGGAATTCCGCTTCATACATCAGCGTCGGTACTCTCTTCATCTTCCTCACCTCCTCTCACGCTGTCCTCATGTAACAGTACAGCACCAGGATCAGTAACGTCCCGGCCGCAAATACCGCACCGCCTGCCACCCCGACCAGAAGATCAAGCAACAGATTCCTCTGCTTTCGCTTGTGCCGGATCAGCTTCGCTGTGTTCTTCTTCTCCACGCTTGTCCCTCCCCTCTACCGCCTTAGGCGGTCTTCTTCTTTCGCACACAGTCCAGAACAAAAGCCGAAAACATACATAGTACGCTATCTACTTCCTCCTGTGTTTTCTGTATGTACGCACTGTCATCAAAGTGACAGGTACACTCTCCATGTTTCTGCGTTTCTACAATCAATCTGCATCCCTCCCTGGGGTTTAGTTAAACTTATGCGCTACGGATTGTCCGGGTTGCCGGTATTTTAGGAAATCAGCAGCGAAACACCATCGCACAATTTTTCTTACCGTGATGACGGTCTGATATTTGGAGAAGCCGTATACGGTGAGTTATATCAAGATACATCTATCCCCAAAAGATATTAAGCCTTATAGGTTTTCATCTTTGTTCCGCAGTACGGGCATTTTCTATTTCTTGGCATAATAAATGCATAACTTTCAATTATGCTCGTGCTGCACTTAGGGCAAGTTGATATTGTTTCCTTATCCGGACTTTCATCCATGTTTACAACTGTGATTATTAATTTTGTGCCTGCCAATATGAAGGCAAAAAGCGATAATAAAAAAGGAAACACATCCATACTCCATCACTCTCCTTCCTCTGTCATAAATTAGTAATCCAGTGACTTGCAGTTTGAAAATTCTTTCATGTTATGATAAAATTTTTTCACAATTACACGAAAGAAGGTTTTATCATGGGTAAACTTATTTCCGTAGAATCCTTTCCTCAGATTTCAATCGACTGTGGAGACTATGCTTTTTTAGAAGATCCAAAAAACAACACCATTTTTGTAATATCATCACTACTTCATGTCATGAGCACTAAACTTTTCATAGAATATATTCAGCCAACTATAATTGCTTTTTCTGAAAGCCGAAAGAATCCTATTTGTTATCGAGATTCCGGGCTGATAATTCTTTCTGCAAATCCTAATAAATGGAATCAACTCGCATACCAACTTGCACACGAAATGTGCCATCGTGTTATCTCCAACGAAGTGACCAAAAATCTTCGTTGGCTAGAGGAATCTATCTGCGAACTTTCTTCCTACTATTTTCTGCCACAGCTTTCAAAATACTGGCGTAGGAAAGGGATTATGTGGAAAAACCCAGCTACCAACAAGCCTTATTATCCAGAGTTTGAAAAATATGCTAAGAATGATCGTAAAAAAGCTACTATGATAGATTTACCTTCTTTCTCTGCTACACCTATTCCCGATGAATTACAGTCACTTATAGATGACTGCGAAATCAGAGAGAAAAATGCATATATCGCAAATTCACTATTGCCTATTTTTGATAGACGTCCAAATACTTGGCGCGCCATCCCTTTTTTGGGCGATCTTAAATCAAACGAGTCTCTTGAAACCTCTTTAAGAGAATGGATAACTCTCGCTCCAACAGAAGCTCGTGCTGGTCTCCAACGGATTGCACTTTTATTTGGTGTGCAAGTTCTTCTTTCTTAAGTTCTGGATTTAAACCATAATATGGAACAAATACAAAGCACCATTGTCCTAATGAACGATATTCTGATATGGCAAGGCTTAGTTTACCTGTTAAACTTAGCCGCGCCATATTGGATACAATTTCTTCAATTGTCATTCCGACTTCGCCTTCATCCCCGGGTTCTCCAGCCCAACACATCTTCTTCTATCCCTCCTCTCCGCTGTCTGAATTATCAATCTGGAATAAATACTCTAAAGTCATATCTGGGAAGTATTTGTCTCTTACCTTTACGCAGTCTGTATAACTCCATTCGGACTCTCCATTAAATCTTGAATGGACTGTTCGATAAGATACATTAAGCGTATCAGCGATATCACTTCGTGAGATTCCCTTTCTCTTCATTTCTGCTTCCAGATTTCTAAGATTTAGCATTTGCAACTTCATCCCTCCTTCCAATTGCGCAATTTCGCAATTCATAACTATACTATATTGCAATATTGCGCAATTGTCAACAATATTTTTGCAGAATTTTGCAATTTTATATTTACTTTTATTGTGCAATACTGTAATATCAAATCAAGGAGGGCACACCTATGGAACAACGAGCTGAAATACTTAGAAATTTAATGGAAGAAAAAGGAATGAAAGTATCTGATATTGTGAAGATTTCGGGTCTTCCATATTCAACTGTTAAAGCTATTTTGGAGCGCGGAGCAGAAAAAGCCGGCTATGTAAATGTTTGTAAGATCTGTAATGCATTGGGAATAAGTGCCGATGAATTAGAAAAAATGGTTTCCGACAAAACTTATACACTTAACACTATTGCTGCTCATTTTGACGGTGATGAATATACAGAAGAAGAACTTAATGAAATTCGCCAGTTTGCAGATTTTGTAAAAAAACGCAGAAGAGAGTCCTGATTATCGGACACACTTCTTGATATACTTGAGTGGGAGGTGGCACTATGAATAACTATGAGTGTCTCGAAGATGAAGCCTGCAAGGACGGTATAGAAATTGTTAATTGTAGATTTGACAGTCTGCGTATAAAGGGACTGTATTGTGATAAGACGATAGGTATTAACATAGATATTGACTCATCGAATGAAAAAGCATGTGTCCTGGCCGAAGAGCTGGGGCACCACCACACTACCGTGGGGAATATCTTAGACATGACCGACATCGGCAACCGGAAGCAAGAACGGCAGGCCAGACTATGGGGGTACAACAAGCTGATCGGTCTCTCCGGTCTGGTCAAGGCCTTCGAAGCAGGATGCCAGAATCGCTTTGAAGTAGCGGAATATCTGGATGTAACAGACGAGTATTTGTCTGAGTGTCTGGAGACATACCGGGATAAATACGGTGTTGGGGTTACTGTGGATGGCTACTACATCATGTTTATTCCGCACCTGGCAATAGGAAAAATGGTATAAGAAAGGTTTGTAGTTATGGGTTTTTGGGATTTATTTAGGAGTAACAAACCATCAAAAGACATGGTAAAAAACAATTTACGCGGGAAAGCATTAGAAAAGGAAGGAAACATAGACGCCGCAATAATATTATATGAGTACAACGTCGAGCACCGTTTTGATGGGAGCCATCCATATAAGCGCCTTGCTATTATTTATAGAAGACAAAAAGAATTTAGCAAAGAAATCGATGTGCTAAATAAAGCTCTTGATGTGTTTACAAATGATGTCTCGAAATCTAGACCAGATCGAGACAATAAAATAGAAGAATTCAATGATCGTCTCGTAAAAGCGATAGAATTATCAAAGGGGAAATCTCCTTCTTCTGATGCTCGTAAAACATCTGAAAAAGTAATATCTGAAAATCCCGGAACCAAAAATCGGAAGGATATCCCAGGCTCTGTGATCGATACCGAACAAAGGATTCAAGCGAGCGTGGAATATAGAAATAGAATATACAAAATGTATTACTCCGATTACCCAATAAAACCTTTTATATCCAAGGATCGCGAAAAAAACACAAATTGGATAGATCAAACGAAACTATTTCCTTCGCAGTCAATTGTCCCAAAGTCTATGATGACGCGGTTTTCAGATGGGCTACTCCCTGGTCACGTATACATGCTTTATTGGATAGACAAGATACATAGGAAAAGAATACCTGTCTACTTTGAATATGAGTTTGGAATTGATTTTAAAAAGGAAAAACTGTTCTTACAGGAAAATGGATATCTGGATAATGATAATCACGTAACTGAAAAAGGGCATCAAGCTATATCATCCCATTATGATGTTATTCAAAACAAGAAATAATCATTAAGTTATAACCGCCCAGGCGATTATATAGGTTTCTCAGTGTAAGGATACGAAAGGAAGAGAGGGATGTTTTGGATATTAAAGAATATCTAGAAAAACGAGTCGATGACCAAATCAATTGGTACGATCAAAAATCAAAAGATGCACAAAAATGGTATAAGCGCCTGCAAAAAGCTGAAATTATACTTGCATCACTTATACCGCTACTATCAGGTTATGTAGCTTCTCACAAATGTATAGCCTTCATTGTAGGTTTATTTGGTGCTGTTATTGCCGTAATTGAATCGATATCCAAATTGAATAAGTATCACGAAAATTGGATTCAATACCGCTCCACCTGCGAAATGTTAAGATATCAAAAGCATTTGTATCTTACTGGATCCGCCCCTTATAATAACCAAGATGAGACTATCGAAAATATTTTTGTCCGCAATATTGAAAACATAATTTCCTCTGAGAACAATCAGTGGAAAAATATCAATACAATTAGAGAAAATGCCAATGACAGCGAGGAAGCTAATTAACTCTCTGATATGTTCTTTCAAAAATATCTGGTTTGCATGGATACTGCTCTCCATCAACCCCAGTTATAATCCAATCTCCCGGAGAAGCTTTCATATCTCCTTCTAAAGTTGAAATTATAATTTCAACATCTGTCTGATAAGCTTCTACAATAACTGGTTTTTTTTGAAATTTTAATGTAACTTTACTCATAATAACACCTCGCAAAGAAAGGAGAATAAAATGAAACGTTATCATATTTTTATTAGTCACGCATGGCGCTACTCTTCCCACTACTACAAAGTAGTAGACTGGCTTAATGAAGCCCAAGAAGATGGGCTGCTTACCTGGAGTAATTATTCCGTTCCCGTACACGACCCTTTAGTAGATCCAAATTCGGCAGTTGGAAAGAAAAAATTACAAGGTGAAATAGATAATCAAATTGCCCCTGCCTCTATTGTTCTTGCCCTTTCTGGAATGTATGCGGCGCATAGTGATTGGATAGAATATGAAATCCTAAAATCGGTCGATTATGGAAAGTATATCGTCGGGGTAAAACCCTGGGGACAAGAGCGTACTCCTAAAATAGTATCTGATTATGCTGATATTATGATAGGATGGAATAAAAATTCTATAATAAATGCAGTTTTAAATTCCTAATACAATAATAACAAATCAAAGAAATATTAGCAACAGTATCGTCCCGGCGCTCTCTGGAGCCGCCGGGGTACACAATAATATATTTACCCAGGCAACTGGGAGGGACAGCTTTCCATTCGTTCCGGAGTCTTGCGGAAGGAGTGGTGCTTATGTACGTTACATATGATAACTTATTTACATTTGTACTAATGATTGTTGCAATCATCACTCTTGTAAAAAGTTTCAATGACAGACATAAGAAATAGCCGTCCCGCTCTCGGCAAAGTTTAGGACGACTATTTCAGTTTCTTAGATTATTGCCCGGGACGGATGGAGTGCACCCATCTATCCCAGTTGTCTTGTTAAGTATATTATAGCAAATATGCTTTAAAAGTCAACCGCCCTGGTGCTGCAACACCAAGGCGGAAGAATCACCCCGTAGGATGATGCAAAATAACTACCGTAAATATTGTATCATCTTCGGAACAGCTTCGCAAGCGGAACACACGTTCCAAGCTGGCTGTTATTTTTGTACCGTCGTCCCTGTACATGGGACGTGGATTGAAACGCATACAATGCATAAGGAGATGATATTATGTCGTATTGTATCTATCTACGAAAGTCCAGGAAAGACCTGGAGGCAGAACAAGCCGGGCAAGGCGAAACCCTGGCCCGCCATGAACGCACTCTTCTCTCCCTGGCCAGACAGCGGAATCTGATCATCGGAAACATTTACCGGGAAATTGTCTCAGGAGAATCGATCGCTGCCCGTCCGGTGATGCAGAAACTTCTGAAGGAGGTGGAATCCGGAATCTGGGACGGCGTTCTGGTCATGGAGATTGAACGTCTGGCCAGAGGAGACACGATTGACCAGGGGACCGTACAGCGCGCCTTCCAGTATTCCAACACTTACATAATCACACCGCAGAAGACCTATGATCCATCAAACGAGTTTGACGAAGAATATTTTGAGTTCGGGCTGTTCATGTCCAGACGTGAATACAAAACCATCAAGCGTCGGATGCAGGCCGGCCGTTACGCTGCAGCCAAAGAAGGAAAATGGCCGTTCAACGCTGCTCCATACGGATACAGACGGGTCAAGATTCAAAATGAAAAAGGATGGACCCTTGCCTTTGATGATTCAGAGGCATCTGTCGGCCGGATGATCTTCTCTATGTTTACGGGTGCTGATCGGAAGGGCATCACTATCATCCGCAGGTATCTCAATCAACATGGGATAAAGCCCAGAAAAGGGAATTTATGGACCGACAGTTCCATTCGTGGGATCTTGAGCAATCCGGCCTATGATGGGAAAGTGGCCATCGGCCGGCGCAAAGTGGTCCCTGCCATCGAAGATGGACTGCCTGTAAAAACGCGTCCCCGGGCAGATGATTATGCCATATATGAAGGGCGGCATCCATCTCTCATATCTCATGCAGTCTTTTCAGAAGCCCAGTCTTACCTCGGGCATGGGACCCCAAAACTGCCAGAATCATATGGCGTGAAAAATCCACTGGCCGGCATGATTATATGCAAAGAATGCGGAAAACGGATGCAGCGCCGCCCGGCCACAAGTCCAGACATAAAGAATGGCGCGAAATATGATATGCTGATCTGTAAGTCAGAGGACTGCCCTACTGTCGGGAGTCCGCTTGCACTGGTGGAACGAGAGTTGATTCGGGCCCTGCAGGACTGGGTAAAGGGATATGAGTTGACAGCGGAGCTCCCGGAAAGCCGGATCCCGGAACTGGAAGCACTGCTCTCCACCGCCAGGCAGGAGCACGAAACACTGGAAAAACAAAAAACCCGTCTGTACGACCTTCTGGAACAGGGGATCTATGATTCAGAAACCTTCCTGGAACGCTCCAGATCCCTCCAGGACCGCCTGGAAGAATCGCAGGCAGGAATCTTCCACCTGGAGCAGGAACTCGAATCAGAGCGTAAAATACAAGCCAATATAACAGGCTTCCTTCCAGCCTGCAAAGATCTCTTAAGCTGTTATTGGTCCCTGGACATTTCAGACCGGAATAAAGCGCTGAAGATACTGATTGATAGTGTGGAATACCGGAAGACTTCCCGGAATAAGAAGGGAGAGGCCGGAAAAGCCTCGTTTGAACTGACCATAAAGCCCCGAATCCCGCGTATCTAGGGGCTTTTTATCATTTCCAACAAAAACGGGATAAAGAGCTGGCTCATATGGAAATGATCTGTGCCATTGTCTACCAGCTGACAAAGGATCTGACTCCAGAAGAAATAGAAAAATACGGGTTTGAAAAGTATTATGTGGATCACACACTGGCCCTCTGGCCACAGGCCGCCTCCGGAACTCCCTGGACGGCTACGTATCTGCAGTCAAAAGGCGATCCGATCACCGATCTTCATGAAGATATGGCAGCAGAACAGAAAGCCCGCACTACCTATGACAATATTCTGCGTCTGATCAAGGATCCAGAAATCTGCGATCCGATCCGTTTCCTCCGCGAAAGAGAAATCGTACACTATCAAAGATTCGGAGAAAGCTTAAGGATCGTGCAGGACCATCTGGACAGCAAGAATTTCTATGCAATAAACCCGGAATTTGATCTTCGGGGAAATTGCAAATAAGGATCTATTCAACTATAAAGGGGTCAAAAGCAGCAAAATAGCTTAAGACCCCTTTCCCTTTTACACATACTCTCCCATTCCTTTGGGCACATACCCCTTTCTTGCTCCCCTTCCATAAATTGCCGCCGCATTCATAAACGCAATCATATTATCTTTGGATGTTCCCACTGGAGTTGTACACCCCGGACATAAATTATATCCGCACGGATTATCCGCGGCCTCAGCTATGCAGGCCTTTACATTCTCTTCAATATCTTCTGCCGTTCCGTTTCGAAGCACATCTACCGGCACCACATTTCCACTGATAGCAATCCGATCTCCATAAGCCTCTTTCAATTCTTTCAGGCTCTCACAATTGTCCACCCAGAAACTGCTGACTCCGGCATCCACCACTTCCGCCCATCGATCTTTTGTCGTCCCACAGATATGAATCCCAGTGCTTCCCTGGAACTGATTCATCCGCTCCACCGACTGTTTTAAATAGGGAAGAAAAAATTCGCAGAACTGTTTCTTGCTCAGAAGATTCCTAGACACCATCGGTTCTGACAGCATAAACTTTATCCCCAATATCCGATTAAGATCCTGGCAGCACTTTACGACACAGTCTGTACTGTACTGAAGAAGTTTATGAACACCTTCTTTATTACGTACTGTTGCTTTCAAAAAGTTTTCCGTGCCAAACAAACTTGCCGCCGTTGTAAAAGGCCCGGCCAGGCCGCTGCTTAAAACCCGTTCCTGCCCATAACGTTCCTGGAGCCGCTGAAACGCTTCTATGATCAAAGGAAATCTTCCATCCTTTGTCACATTAACCAGTTCCATATTTTCCACATCCTCCAGTGATCCCAATGCCGGTTTCACAATATAGGACACACTATCTTTCGGATACGCAAGCTCCGTTCCCAGCGCTTCAACGAGCGTCCTGAGTCCCAGGCCAATCCCCATATTATCTGCCTGAAAATCTTCTGCAAGACGGCTTTCTACTTCCACCATTGCATCTGCCGAAAAATAATAATCGCAAATCGGGATTCCATATAACGGCGGTGCTGTTTCTCCGGCGCTCAAAGAGGTGGGAATCCTGTCCACTTCTTCCCCTTTTGCATAGGCGGCAGCCCTTTCTTTCGGGGTCATTTCCAATTCAATTAATTTCATTCTGATTCCTCCTATCAACACAGTAACATCACAAACGGCACAGTCGCCATAGACAAAATTGTCGATACCGCAAACAATTCTGACGCATAAACAGCATCCTTTCCATATTGCACTGCAAACAAGCTTCCGGTAACTCCTGACGGACATGCAGAAGCCAAAACCATAACTGCTTTCACCTGCTCCCACCCCGGAATAAGCGCAAATATCAGTATTAACACCCCAGGCATCACTACCAGTCTCACGATGCTAAGCCAGTATATCCGCCACTTCCGAATACATTGTCTGATTTCTGTCTGTGCAATATTTACTCCTGCTACCAGCATAGCCATGGGCGTATTCATACCGGCAATCATTTCCAACGGCTCTTCCGCCATCTGAGGGATTCTGATCTGACACAAAAAGCAACACACACCGACAGCAATAGACAATATGGTCGGTGAACGGAACACTTTACATACGGATTTTAGATCTGCTTTTCCCGACATCACGATCACTCCATGAGACCAGAGCAGAAAATTTGCCACCGCTACATAGGCGGTCATATACATAACGCCTTCTGTTCCAAAAATCCCCTGGGCCATCGGAATACCGATAAAACCACAATTAGAATACATCAGTGTAATGTGTTCTACACATGCCCTGTTTTTTTCCTGTCCTAAAATCACAAAGCGACTGATTCCCCATATAACCGCAAAAGAAAGCAGAGACAATACTGCCGCCGCACCCAGTCCGGCCAGCAGTTCCTGATCATATTCTTTTTGAAAAGACGTAAACAACAAGACAGGGGTAAAAATCCTCAAGACAAGGTCCGAAAGCTTTTTATTTAACGCATCATCGACAATCCCCCTTTGATAGCAGAACACACCAACCAGGGCAAGGACTGCCATAACTACTGTTTTGTATAATGTAACAGACGCCAGTTCCATGTCCTTCCATTCCTTCCATTCTCAAATCATCTGCCATAACATAATCAGAAAAAGGGCGGTCTTGCCATCCGCCCTTCATCATCCACAGTCACAGAATCAGCTTACTCCCAGCAGGGAATCTGTGTTCCTTCTTTTTCTGTCTTAAAGTATTCCGCAAGATCGTCGCACTGAACCACTTCTGCGATCTCCTTTGCCCACTCGGCATCTGCATCTTCAGCTCTTACTGCAAACCCTACCGCATAGGTGTCATTGTCATCAGACTGGCAGAGATAATTATCTGCCGGAAGACCAGCATTCACCATATGGCCTGCAGCAAGACAAATTGCATCCGCATCAGCAAGAGACTGCGGAAGCACAGACATTTCCGCTTCTATAAACTGAAAATCATGGGGATTTTCTGCCACATCGTACATTGTCGGGTTTTCTACAGAATCATCCAGCGTAATCAGTCCCTGATCCTGCAGCATATTCAGGCCGCGGGCCTGATTTGTGGCATCATTGCACAGACCAATCGTAGCTCCGTCCGGAATTTCCTCAACAGAATCCCATTTATCAGAATACATAGCAAATAACGGATAAAATGTCTTAGGCTCAATCATAACCAGATCTGTTCCATTTTCTGCATTATAGCTTTCCAGGTATGGCTCATGCTGATACCAGTTCATATCAAGACTACCCTCTGCAAGTGCCACATCCGGCTGGACACTGTCATCAAATACACTCTCTTCTACCGTATATCCCAGTCCTTCGATCTCGTCACGTACAGCTTCAAGCTGATCTACCATATCTGCACGGATTCCGATTTTCACTACGCCTTTTTCTTCTGGAGAATCGCCATCAGAAGAATTCTGAGATTCATCTGAAGATCCGCCACACCCGGCCAATACTGTTCCTGCCATTGCCATCACCAGTAATACACTTACAACCTTCTTTTTCATAATACCTTTGATCCTTTCGTATATAAATTTATATTCTAAAAATAGAAATTTCTATTTTTATTCTCCCTGTTTATTTCAGTTTTCTGTAGATCCAGTCTCCAAAATACTGGATAACCGCTACGAGGATAACCAGAATCACACAGATCGAATACATGATCTCCTGATTGAAATTCTGATACCCGTATGTAAGTGCTACCGCACCCAATCCGCCTGCTCCGACAGCCCCGGCCATCGCCGTTGCTCCCAGAAGATTAATGATTGCAAGACATAGCCCTGAAATAATAGACGGAACCGACTCTTTTAGCATCACCTTCACGATAATCTGAGTTTTAGAAGCTCCAAAAGACTTCGCCGCTTCAATCAGTGCCGGGTCTACCTCTTTAAAACTATTCTGGAAAATCCTTCCCATAAACGGTGTCGCCGCCACAGTCAAGGGTACCAGTGCCGCAATATCACCAATGGACGTCCCTACGACTAATCTCGTAAAAGGAATAATAGACACCATTAAAATAATAAATGGGAAAGAACGGATCGTATTAACCACAAAGTCCAGGATCCGATTGACAATTACATTCTCACAAAGGCCGCCCTTTTCTGTAACAATTAAAAGTACGCCTACAAAGAAACCCAATATTGTTGAAATAATCCCTGAAATCAGCAGCATTTTGAGTGTTGCGAAAAAAGCGGGAACGATAATCATCTGACATATTTCTACAAAGGTAAAATTATTTAGTGACATCTTTTTTCTCTCCTCCTTTCCCTATGAATCCAGTCCAGTCTGCGTCAGTTCATGCCAGTTGTAGCCATTTGTGTCCAGGTAATCAGTAACTGCTTTTAAATGTTCCTCATCCACATTTATCACAAAAACTCCCATGCTGTCATTTTGATATTCCTGGATTTTTCCGTCCAGGATCGGGAAAACATAATCAAGATCTCTGGACATTCTTCCAAACAGTTCTCCATCTTTCAAGTCATTAACCAGATGTGCAATCTGAATATTGTGTCCGGTCCGCGGAAGTTTCATTTCTTCCTCTCCCAGCAGCCTCCTTAAAGACTGGGGCTGCTTAATAAATATTTCTTTTACGGTCCCTTCATCTGCGATCATGCCGTCTTCCAGAATGCACGCTTTATTGCAGGCCTTTCTGACTACTTCCATCTGATGCGTGACAATCACTACAGTAATCCCTGTTTTTTGATTAATTTCCATCAGAAGTTCCAGTATTGAATTCGTTGTTTTAGGATCCAGTGCCGAGGTAGCCTCATCACACAAAAGAATCTTAGGATCCATTGTCAAAGCCCTCGCAATCGCAACCCGCTGTTTTTGTCCACCGCTTAAATTTCTGGGCTTTGCATTCATTTTGTCAGACATTCCTACCAGCTCCAGCAGGTCCTTTACTTTTTTATCAATCTCGTCTTTACTATATTTCCAGCATTGCATCGGGAGAGCAACATTCTGATATACTGTCTGTCTTTCCAACAACGAAAACTGTTGGAAAATCATACCTACATGACGCCGGAATTCCCGGAGTTCCTTTTCTCCAAGGTTTTTAACCTCGCATCCGTCGACTGTCAGGCTTCCCTCCTGATAGGATGTCAGACCGTTGATGCAGCGCAGCAGCGTTGACTTTCCGGCGCCGCTTCTTCCAACCAGAGCGTAGATATCGCCATCCTCAATCTTTAAATTAATATTTTCCAGCACACTGCTGCCGTCATCCTCCCAGATCTTCTTCAGGTTTTTAATTTCAATCACTATTCTCCCTCCTGCAATCCTAAACTCATAATTTATTTCAACCTGTCAAATTATACCATGTTCATTTTTTCACTTCATTGGCAGTTAAAACAATTTTAATCTCCTGTATTGTGTATTTTTTCCATACAATTTTTCTATTTTATAAGTCTTTTTATTTTGTTTTTCTATAAATAGAACAAAAAAAGAAGAGGACTCTATTCCTCTTCTTTCTTAAACCAAATCCTCTTATAACATTTCTAAAAAGGCGGACACCCTTACCGATAGCTGTGCAATATCTGCTTTCGAGAAATCCGTCACAACATCCATGTAAGGAATGTGTTTTTCTTCATGAATAAAATTTCTGACACTGATAGATTCAATACTGTCCGAATGACACCCCTGCAGGATCATTTCAATCACTCCATCCACCTGAAATTCATCAATGATCCTCCCAAGAAGCTGGATCCGATTGTCATTCGGTGTCATCACCGCACACCCGATCATCAGATATCTTTCTGCCAATGCTGCATATACATCTGTATTTTCTTCATTAACCAGCCTGTCCTGGGCCTTGATCCCCGTACAGTTTTCAAACGCAACTACCACTCCCCCATGATCTTCGATCACATCCACCAATTTAGAAGAATCCCCTCCCATGGGGCATCCAGTAATCAGTATTCTTGGCTTTTTCTCCTTTGGGGGATTTTTATGGTATTCCTCAAGTATCCGGATTTTCACCTCATTTAGTATCTCCGGAACCTTTTCAAGATCCAGCTGGTATTTGTTGCCGTACAGGATTTTAAACAGTTCTTTTCCCGTCATCGGCGGCGGATCCAGTTTCATTACTTCATAAAGCCCCTGTACCGCTTTACGGTTCTGATTACTCAGCCGGATTGCTTTTCTTACCATATCATCCGTAATCACAATGCGAAAATATTCTTCCAGATATTCTTTAAAACGAATGATTTCTTTTTTCCAGAGCTCAAGACCGTATTCTGACTGTCTGTTCGGAAGTTCCATTACATAGACCTCCTTAAAATCCGACATCAGTTCATACATTTTCTTTTTTCCATCACAGGTCGTCTCCCCCACAACGATATCCGAAAAATAAAAAAAAGGGCACTTGTCAGAAACAGCAAATCCATAGCTGGATTTAATTAATGGACAAATATTTGCAGGCAGTGTCTGCTCTGCAATCGCCACCGTATCGTTAGACGAAGAACATAATCCAACCGGAATTGCCCCTACTGCCATCGCAAGCTCCCTGGGAAAATAAGAACAATAGGCCCCTATAACCGGCTTCCCTTTTTCCTTATACTTTTTTACCTCAAGGAACGACTCCTTCTTCTGTTCTCCAAATTGTTCAAATATTTCCGGCAAATCTCTGACTAATTTCATGTTACCTCTCCAATTTCTGGTGCTGCCTTTATCTTATCATATCCCGTATAAAATGCAATCTACTCTTTAAGGCTGCTCTGAAATTCCCGAAGAATCATTGTCAGCAAAAGCCTTCTGGAAACATCCGGGTGATTGATATCAAGCTGAATAATCTCATGAATTTTTGCCAGCCTGTACACCATGGTATTTCGATGGATAAACAGACGTTTCGCCGCAAGATTCACACTATTTCCAGAAAGAAGATATTCTTTCAGGCTTTTGTAAAATTCAGTTCCTTTCTCCTGATCCTCATCTGCCAGACGATCCAGGTTTTTGTAACCATATCCACCTGCGCCAATTTTTTCATAGGCAAAAGAACATATCAATTCTACATAACATTCATATTCTGTAAATATGCGTTTGCCTTTCTCCATCTGTATCCCGATTTTCATCACCCGGTCCAGTATTTCCCGTTTTTTCCAGATCTGACAGGGTTCTTCAAACACCTCACTGATTCCCGCAATTGCCTCATACTCTTCCGCATATTTTTCTATCAGAGAAGAAATCCTTTTTTCTTTATCTTCAGAATCGCAGCGTGTAAACAAAATCGTAGTCTTTCCTTTTTCCACACAGACCAGCACACCGTCATAATGATCACTGATTTCTCTGTGAATCTGATGGTTATATCTCATGGAATCCTGCCCCGTCTTCAAAACAGCCAGCACATAGGGACAGACAACATATTTTTCAAATACTTCTCTGCTGATCTTCGACATCTGCTCCGGATCGGCATGCTTACTCAGAAGCAGACTGCTGATCATCTGCTTGACTCCCAGATCCCGATATCCATATACTTCTCTGTTCCATCCCATTCCAATCGAAATCGCACGTGTGATCAGCTGGTTCAATAAACAGGCATTTTTCCGCTTCTCATGATAGGTGATACAAAAACCTCCCATTATTCCTCTTATGTAAAGCGGTTCCGCCACCATCACGCCTTTTCCGATATTTTTCTTCCACAGCCTACTCTCTTTGCATAAATCGCTTTCTTCTTTAGATGCATACATCTCTTCCACAATTTCTGCCCAAAACCGATCGTCTGTTTCCATTGCTTCTGCGATTTCACAATGACACTCTGTTCCGGCATCCATCAATACCTCCCCGCATGGATCGGCTATAATAACCGGGATCAAAAAAGCCGAAGAAAGTTCCCGGACTGTATCATCCACCCGGTCATTTTTTTCCAGAATATCAAAAACTTTTTTACAGTACTGCTCATAATCTTTCTCTTCTGTCATAACCATCTTCCTTAACTACATACCTTTAATCGTGTATACTATCAGTACTATCGTATCACATACAAAAATGCCTTCCCAAATCATTTATTTTAATACTCTTATAGCTGTTGTCTATATATCATTGAAATACATAGTCGTTCTCAAAAAAGCCCCCGGATTATGAACTGAACTTTCATAATCCGGGGGCTTCCCTTGACTTTCTTATCGGAAAAACAGCATATATACAATCAACGCTGCAACTACGATGATCGCAATTGCCAGAACGATGATCGGCGCTTTAGACATCTTTTCCTCTTCTTCTTCCAGATCGTCGAAGAAATCATCGTCGATTTCCTCCCGGCGTCTGGTCTTTTTCTTCTTGCCCTTCTTGCCTTCTTCTACAGCAAGCATCTCATCATAGGCTTTGCGCATCTCCGTCTCGCGCTTTTTGCGCACCTGCTTCGATGGTATATTAGAATAGGTCTGTTCCGCCCTTTCTGTATGCTGCTTTTTCTTTTTCTGCGGAACCTTGAATTTTTTCTTGCACTCATAGCAAAGGAAATAATCTGGATCTTTCTTGCTCGGCCGTAATTCCTGACCACATATTGGACATTTCATCAGAATGTGCCTCCTCATATTGTAATATATTTAGCATTATACTACATCTGATGGAAAAATTCAAAATTTTCTTTCATGATTCACGGTTCCTTCACTATTTACTCTGTTTTTTCGCATCATGGAAGAACAGGATTGCGCAGATTACCATGACTACACATACCAGATAAGTCAAAATGGTAAGCGGCAGGCTTGTAACGATAAAGCCGGCGATCAATACGCCAATCGAACCACTGATGATCATCGGGATTGTCGCTGCACGGTTATACTTGCCTTCCCTGATGAACGTAATACCACAGGCCGGGCAGAGATATGCGCAGGATCCCATCATTACCGGGAATGCTACGTCCGCGCTCATGCCAAGCAGAAGCACGACGGCCATACACGGAGCATACAGACCGATACCGGCGGTCATAAGGATGCCCAAGATAAAGTTGGCAATAACTCCAATGACCAGCATACCGCCTTCCAGTCCTCTCGCTGTTCCGAGAATGCCAAAAGGTCCGACTCCATTGATCTTACACAGTGTGATGGCTGCCACCAGAAGCAGTGCAATACCCATGATAACCCGGATCTTCATGATATCCATCCTGGAAATGATCTTCGCACCGATAATAGAACCGATGATCGCTGCGGCGATCATAAGAACCAGCGTTAAAGACTCCATCTCGATCCTGGTCATTGTGATCGTAGCTTCCACACAGATCGGAATACCAAAGGCAACATTCAGAGTCCCTGGAATCAGGTCATCCTTGATCGCCTTATTAAACTTCCAGGCAGAAGTCGCAATCGCATAACTGCCGATCCCCAGTGTGTCAAAAAAGTTTGCCACCATACTGACAATTACGTTGTAGCCCATTTTGCTCTTATCCAGCTCATCTTTGTGAGCCAGGACATCTTTGACCAGTACTACAAAGAATACGGCCGCAAAAAGCCACATGATAATAAGTAGAATTGTTGCTGCACTCATAAAAAACCTCCCTTGAAACCACATTTCGTGCAATCTGCACATTTTCTTATAACAGATAGTATACCCCTTTGTTAAAAATATGTCAATAGATAGAGCGACAATTACATTATTTGTTCAATATGCATGAATTTTCTAAAAATTTTCTCACAAAAAAAGAAAAGCTGCAGGTCTTTCAGCCTGCAGCCAATATTCATTATACAATTCCGTTTATTACTCAGCGCTCTTCCCCAGTGTTACTTCGACATCTGCATTCTGGTATTCACCGTTATTCCCCGCCGTTGCCACCGTTAATGTCACGGTTTCTCCGGCCCGGTAATACTGAAGCTGTTCCTGAAGCGCCGTCATCCCATTTACAGATGTACCGTTGATCGCGGTGATGATGGAACCTCTCTCGATTCCTGCCTTCTGCGCAGCTCCTCCGTCAATAACTTCTGATACATACACACCGGTAGGCATATTATACATCTCTGCCAGGTCTGAGGTCACATCTGCCTCGCTGCGGATTCCGATATATCCCTGTTCATCTTCAGAGACTCTTGTTTTTGTCTCCTGATTCATCAGGCTGGTGATCGTCTCGCTTGCATCCGAGATTGGAATCGCGTACCCCATTCCCTCAACACTGTCAGCCGCGACCTTGGCTGTATTAATCCCGATCACTTCTCCATTGGCGTTCAGAAGTGCGCCGCCACTGTTTCCAGGATTAATCGCTGCATCCGTCTGAAGCAGCGTTCCATCGTAGCCGTCCATAGTACGTTCTGTTGCAGAGATGATTCCCGTCGTCACAGACTGTCCATAGCCCAGAGCATTTCCGATGGCAATTGCCGGCTCTCCTACCTGGATTTCTGTAGAGTCGCCCATGGTCGCCACCGCGATCTTATCCATGGTAGAGTCCGGAATATCATCCAGTTTTACTGCCACAACTGCCAGATCCTTGTTGGCATCTGTGCCTTTTACATTGGCCTCTACACTTTCTTCATCAATAAAGGTAACAGTCAGTGTATCATTGCCCTCTACTACATGATTGTTTGTTACGATCAGCAGTTCGGAATCATTCTGTCCGATAATGATACCGGAACCTGCGCTTTCGCTCTGCTGCTCCTGTACGCCGCCGAAGAAATTCTGCACCTCTTCAATGCTCATGTTCGTGATGGAAACAATAGATGGCATGGCATTGGCAGAAATCTCCGCCACGTCCGACGTCACCGTGCTTCCCGAAGAAGTGGTAAGTTCCGTACTGCCCGATGTCGTGGTATGCTTCACGGTCCCCTGGCTTTGATCCTTTGTGCCAAAGATCCTGTCTCCTACTACATTAACAGTCTGGAAGGAAGCAGCCGCCACCACGCCGAATACCAGCCCAAGGCATGCTGCCTTCACCCAACTGGGCATCTTCTTTTTCGGTCTCCTGTATTGCTGATTCGGATCCTGCTCCGGTTGATAATACGTATACTGGTTATCCATAATTTATTTCTCCTTTCATAGGTCATTATCTCGTTCTATGACTGTAGTGTACCTTGAAATTGTGTTAAATCTGTGATGAAAAGATAAGGAAACTATGAATTCCAGACTTATTTTCTGCACCTTTCGCGAATCTCCTCTTCCGTTCCGCTAAGGGACCCCTGCACCATCTCCGGTTTTCCTCCTCCTCTGCCGTGAAACGCTTCGTTCAGCATCTTTCCGACAGGGCGCACATCTTTTGTCCTGCTGCCGATCACATACCGATATCCGGACGCATCGTCCCCTGCAAACACCAGGCATATTTCCGCGCCTCTCTCCAGCAGAAGGTTCATCAGCTCCCTTGGCCCGTTCCCAGACAGATGTGGATCAAACACCAGTGTCATATCCTCATCAATATTTATTTCCTGTGCCTGTACCTTGAGAAGCTTCTGCTGCAAGGACGCCAGTCTGTCTTTTTGCTGCTTATGCTCTTCTTTCAGACGGACCACTGCTTCTGCAGTCTCTTTTTCCTTTGCACACAGCAGTGCAGATATTTCCTTGATATTTTTGTCTTTCTCTTCATAATCACGGAGAGCACGGATTCCTGCCAGCATGGTAATCCTTTCCCCGCCTTTATAATGATCCATATGGACCAGCTTGATCAGGCCGATCTCTCCGGTCTTCTTCATATGAGGCGCGCAGCATGCACACACATCATATCCGGGGATAGTAATGATCTGTACCGGGCCGGTCAGTTCGATCTTACTCCTGTATTCCATCCTGCTCCGCTCTTCCTCAGACGGGAAGGATGAAATAACATCCAGATTCCGGAATACTGCCTGATTTGCCTCGGTTTCGATTTCTTTCAGCTCTTCCTGCGTGATCGGACCGTTAAAATCCATGGTACAGTAGTCCTCTCCCAGATGAAAGCCCACATTATCATATCCAAATCTCTGATGTACCAGTCCGGAGACAATATGCTCTCCTGTATGCTGCTGCATCCTTTCAAACCGTACATCCCAGAGGATCCTTCCAGAAACTCTTCTTCCCGGCGCAAGCGCTTCCTTTGTATAATGATAGATCACGCCGTCTTTTTCATGAACATCTGTTACTTCCACCTCATCCAGAAATCCGGGGTCTGCATACTGGCCTCCCCCTTCCGGGAAAAACACCGTCCGGTCCAGTACGATCCGGTATCCGTCCTTCCATGGTTCACAGGACAGCACCTCTGCATCAAAGGTGCTCCTGTGGCTGTCCTGGTAATATAATTTCTCCGTCATATTCCTACATCCTCTCCGGTGCTTCAAATCCAAGCACGCCGATACATTCTTCCAGCACATGTCTGGACAGCATCAGCAGTGCAAGATAGCTCTTCTTCTTCTGTGGGTCTTCCTCTGTCAGGATCTTTGTCTCATGATAAAAACGGTTAAACGCATTGGCAAGATCATAGACATACGCACAGATCTTATGAGGAGCCAGCTCCTCATATGCCGTTTCCATCACATCATTGTACTTTGCCACCTCCAGCATCAGTGCCTTTTCACTGTCACTGTCAGCCGGCATGATCTTTAAGCCGTCCAGAGTGTTTCCTTCCGCCTGATACTTGTTTAAAATAGATTTGATCCGCACAATCGTATATAAAATATAGGGTCCGGTATTTCCTTCAAAGGAAGTAAACCGGTCCACATCAAACACATAATCCTTGGAGGCCTGGTTTGAAAGGTCCCCGTATTTGATTGCCGCAAGACCTACTGTTTTCGCCGTCTTTCTCGCCTCTTCTTCCTCTACCGTCCGGTTTTCCTTGATCTTCTCAAGCATTTCACCCTCGATCTCAGCAATCAGACTCTCCAGACGCATGACGCCGCCCTCTCTGGTCTTAAAGGGTTTTCCATCTTTTCCATTCATCGTACCAAACCCCAAAAACTTTAACTCTGTCCCGGCCGGAACGATTCCTGTCTTCTTCGCCGTCCGGAATACCTGTACGAAATGCAGTTCCTGACGCTTATCTGCCAGATAGATGATCTGGTCCGGATGATAATCCTCCTCCCTTTGTACCAGTGTAGCCAGATCCGTCGTGCTGTAAAGCGAGGCCCCGTCTGACTTCTGGATAATACATGGAGGCACATCCTTGGTGTCCGTCTCTTCCTGGACATCCACTACCAGCGCTCCCTCATCCAGATGTGCATACCCTTCATCCTTCAGGCGTGCCACCATATCCGGGATATAGGCCTGCGCATCTGACTCCCCTTTCCAGAGGTCAAATTCCACATGGAGATTCGCATAATTCTTCTTCAGATCGCTGACAGATACATGAATGATATGCTTCCAGAGCGCCGTATATCCCTTGTGTCCGTTCTGCAGAAGGTAGGTGGCATGCAGGGCTTCCTCCCGGTATGCTTCGTCTTCCTTTGCCTTCTGGCTGGCGGTGGGATAGATCTCCTCCAGTTCACTGATGGTAAACGGCGCCTCTCCCGGATAATCACCCTGATAACCTTCCTGGAAATAAGGAAGCTCCGGCTTTCTTTCTTTCAGCTCCGTGATGATCAGCCCCATCTGATATCCCCAGTCTCCCAGATGAATATCTCCAAGGACACGGTGCCCCATCTTCCGGGCGATCCTCTTTACACTCTCTCCGATAATGGCCGAGCGCAGATGTCCCACATGCAGAGGCTTTGCCACATTGGGCCCGCCGTAATCCACCAGGATCATCTTCGGCTCTTTTACCCTCTCCAGTCCCAGATCAGGATCGTCTTCCATCCTCTTCAAATAATCTGCAATATATGTTTTCTCCAGCTTTAAATTAATAAACCCGGGCTTTACTACCGATACTTCCTCAAAGCAGGGGCAGTCCTTGATCTTCTCTGCCACATCCTCCGCGATAACAAAGGGCGCCTTTTTATAGGTCTTTGCGCCGGCCATCGCACCGTTACACTGATATTCACAGAGATCCGGGCGGTTAGAGATCGTCACCTTTCCATAAGAAGCGTCATACCCTGCCTCTTTAAATCCATTTGCAAGCTCTTCACCGATCAGATCGATTATCTTCTTCATCTTATACCTTCCTTCCATCTTGCGTTTACTTAGTTATTCTATCACATGCCCGGAATACCAACAACCAAATCTTGCAACTCTTCTTGCAAAACCTTAGGATCCATGATATGGTTTTCATAACAATTCCTATTATTATCATAGAAAGAACAGGAGGCACACTATGAATAAAAATGTATTCCGAAATCTGTCATACGGTGTCTACATCGTCTCCACCCTGGATGGGACGAGAAGTACCGGCTGCACTGCCAACAGCATTATGCAGATCACTTCCGCTCCGGCTACCATTGCTATCAGCATCAATCATGACAACTATACCAATTCCTGCATTGCAAAAACCGGAAAATTTGCCGTCTCCATCCTGTCCGAAGAGTCAGATCCGTCTCTGATCGGCACCTTCGGGTTTCAGTCCGGAAAGGACGTCAACAAATTTGACAACGTATCCCACAGCTTTCATGACGGCCTTCCCGTGCTGGAAGACAGCTGTGGCTACATCGTCTGCCAGGTGATCGATCAGATGGAAACCTCAACCCACACCGTATTCCTGGGCGAGGTGACAGATGGAGACCTCTTAAAATCTGCACCGCCTATGACCTATGCCTATTACCACAACGTCATCAAAGGGAAAAGTCCGAAAAATGCACCCACCTATCTTCCGGAGGAGGAGGAACCCGGAACCTCCAGATGGGTATGCAGTGTCTGCGGCTATGTCTATGACGGAGAAATTCCCTTCGAAGATCTGCCGGATGACTACACCTGCCCGGTATGCCGGCAGCCAAAGTCCAAATTTGTCAGGAAATAAGACTCCCGGGAGTTCCCAGATATCTGGGAACTCTCTTTTTTTATTTTCCCTTGACATTTTTCATTCAATGCATTATTGTATTAATTAGATAATACAATAATAAATCCCGCATAAAAAGAGAGGTGAAGTCTATGCCATGGGAACTGGATAATGACCGCCCCATCTATCTGCAATTGATGGAGCGTATCCAACAAGATATCGTATCCGGCGTTTATAAAGCCGGCGACAAGCTCCCCTCTGTCAGGGATCTTGCCATAGATGCCGCAGTAAACCCAAATACGATGCAGAAAGCACTTTCCGAACTGGAACGCAGCGGACTGGTCCACTCCAGGCGTACCAGCGGACGATTTATTACGGAGGATGAAATGATGCTGAAAAAACTTAAGGACGAGCTTGCTTCCCGGCATATCGCAGATTTTATGGAAAAAATGAGACAGCTTGGCTTCCGGGAGGAAGAAACACTCCAGAAAATCCAGGATGCCATAAAGGAGGGACATTGATATGAATCCAATTTTAGAATGCCGGAATCTTTCAAAAAAATACGGCAGCCACTTCTATGCTCTGAATAATCTGAATCTCAGCCTGGACCAGGGACAGATCGTGGGGCTTCTGGGACCCAACGGGAGCGGCAAGACTACGCTGATCAAGCTGATCAACGGGCTTCTGATCCCGGCAGGAGGCGAAGTGCTGATAGACGGTATGTCCCCCGGCGTTGAGACCCGGAAGATCGTTTCCTACCTTCCGGAGCGTACCTATCTGGATGAATCCATGAAGGTCCGGGATATCATCCGCTATTTTTCTGATTTTTATGACAATTTTATCACAGACCGGGCCTATCAGATGCTTTCGGACCTGGAGATTCCACTGGAAGCAAGGCTGCGCACTCTGTCCAAAGGAACCAAGGAAAAAGTACAGCTGATCCTGGTCATGAGCCGGGACGCAAAGCTCTACATCCTGGACGAACCTATCGGAGGCGTGGATCCTGCCGCCAGAGACTATATTCTTCATACGATCCTGAATAATTACAGTGAAGAGGCGACGATTCTTCTGTCCACCCATCTGATCCATGATATTGAAAATATCCTGGACCGGGTCGTCTTTCTTAAGGACGGACAGGTCGCCTTAAACTCATCGACAGACGACGTCCGTATCAATCAGGGCCGGTCTGTAGATTCTTTATTCCGGGAGGTGTTCCGATGCTGATCAAATTAATGAAATACGACTTAAAATCTTTAAACCGGATTTTGATCATCCTTCATGCATTTCTGCTGCTTATGACCGTACTCCTGCGCATTTTTATTACAGGACGGATCCAGCTTGACTCTGATTTTAACGGGCTTTTATTTGGCCTTTCCGTATTGATATATGCTTTGACGATCACCGGTATTTCCTTTGGGACCGCCATCGTGATCGCGGTGCGGTTCTACAAAAACCTGTTTTCCGATGAAGGCTATCTGTCTCAGACTCTTCCAGTGACCATGGGACAGCATCTTCTGTCGAAAACCATTACAGGAACGCTCTGGAGCTGGATCGATTACCTTCTGCTCCTGGTCTCATTATATATCGGCATTGCGACCCCCGAGCTTCTCAGGCTTTACCATACCAACCAGGATGAGATCATGCAGCAGCTGGGATTTACAGGAGCATATGCCTCCATTACACCGGCGAAGATCGTCCTGATCCTGCTGGCCGCCGGTCTCATCGGATCCATTGCAAATGTGGTGATGTACTATGCTTCCATCGTACTGGGACAGCTGTTTTCCTCCCATCGGGTAATCGGCGCCATCGCATGCTATTTCGGGCTGTCTGCGATTCTGTCGGCTGTTTCTTTTATTGCCATGTTTATCATGGACCTGACTTCCGCAAATCATTTTCTGCTTCCCTCAGGGCCGGAAGATACCATTAATTTTGTGGAATATATGATCCGGGTACTCACTGTCTCCATGGGAATTTCCCTTGTCACAACGCTTGTACTCTATATACTGATGCTGGCGCTGATAAAAAAGAAACTGGATCTCAATTAAAAACACTGAACAAGGAACATGTACAGCACTGTACCTGCTCCGATGCTCAAAAGATTATTCCGTTTCCATACATGCAGGGCGGCTGTCAGCAGGACAGCCGCCGCTTCTGGAAGGCCGTAAGGCGTCCGGAAAATATCTACGGAGCGCAGGCAATAGACTACCAGCATTCCGATTACCGCCGGCGTCAGAACCTTTCCCAGATACCGGACCACCTCCGGAATCTCTTTCCCCTTGGGGAAGACCAGAAACGGGAAGACTCTGGTCGCAAAAGTGGTAAGTGCAACCACCAGAATAATCAGAAATGAAGTCACAGCATCTACTGGCATTTATCTTCCCTCCTTTCCAGACGTTTCCTTCCCACAAACAGGATCAAAACAATCAGCAGCATAGACGGCAGGACAAAACCGTCTGCGCCAAATATCCAAAGACAGACCACTGCCGCCGCCACACCGACAAGCTCCGGAAGGCGGTTTTTCTGATCCATCCACTGTTCCACAAATATCACCACAAACAACGCTGTCATGGCGAAATCAATCCCCTCGGAGTTGAAAGGCAGAAAATTCCCTGCCAGTCCCCCGATCGCTGATCCGATCACCCAGTAGGACTGATCCAGTATGGATACGGCAAACAGGAACTGATCCTCTTCTACATCTTTCGGGACTTTTGTCGTACAAAGCAAAGAATATGTTTCGTCTGTCAGTCCAAAAATCATATACCACCGCTTCTTTCCCATTCTGTGAAATCTCTCCAGCAAAGATATCCCATAGAAAATATGGCGGATATTTACCATCAGTGTCATAAAGATCACCTGTAAAAAGGAGACTCCTGGCGCAAAAAAATTTACCGCAAGGTACTGCCCTGATCCGGCATAAACCATAACGCTCATCAATACCGCCCACAGAAAGGAATATCCTTTCTCCGCAAACATAACGCCAAACGCGATCCCGATAAACAGATATCCGGTCAATACCGGTATCGTATAAGGAAAGGCTTTTCGAAACGCTTTCTTATACCCTTCTCTCATCTTCTCTCTCCCATCTCCAAAAAAAGGGCCAGCTCTTCCCGGAGCTGACCCGCTTTTATTTTATCATTAGCTTCCTGTCGAATCCTCATATGCCTGCTTCAGATCAAGAAGCGCCTCCCTGAGCAGCGCATCTGACTGTACCGCCTGCTGATATGCCTCCTGCGTTTCCTGAAACAGTGCCTGTACATCCTCATGTCCGGTGACCAGATCTACATAATTCTTGATCTCATCATCTTCCACCTGGGTCTCTACCTGGCATTTTCCGTCTTTATCTTCTGTCACATAAACAGTGCCAAGTCCCGGCACCCGGGTATAAACATCCCGGATCTTCATATCATATCTGACGAAAGCCACATATGTATGCTCATATTTTCCAAGCTTCGTATAGACTTTCAGATTCTCATAATCTTCTACAAAGCTTGTCTTATCCTGCAGCGTACGGTAATATTCCTTTACCGCAGCTGTCACTTCCGGATATTCCTCAGGCAGGAGCGGATTATCGGCCATCGTTTCACAGCCTGCATTTTCCTTCTTCTGCTCTTTGGAACTTATCTTCTGTGCATTCTGGTTTTTATCTTCTGTCAGGATCCATCCGGCCGCTCCCACTGCAAGAACCAGACACGTCAGAATCAAGACGGTCAGAATCCTCCGGCGAAAGAATCGGCCTTTCTGCCTTCCTTCCATAAGACTACCTCCATACTTTTTGCACATATTAAGAGAAAAAAAGTACACACCCGGGCGGATTCGAACCGCCGCTCCCGCCTCCGGAGGGCGGTGCTCTATCCCCTGAGCTACGGGTGCATAATATGGTCTTTATGAAATTGCCTCAATTATATTAACACATTTTTTTCATAAAGTAAAGGAAATGATTTCGACAAATCTCACATTTCCTTTACTTTTTTCTTATGCACTAAAAATAAGTCAGCTTTTTCCGGCTCCTGTCATAATAATAAGCATGGTCAGCCAGAACCTCCTCCGGCTCTACCTGCGTCTCATTGATCTCTTTTACCATTTCCGATAGTTCCCGGTAAGAGAAAAGATGTCTGTCCGGAGTAATGATCACTTCATGGATACTGCTCGGAAGCACATAATAGCTGCACGACAGTCTGTCTGCAATCTTTTCCAGCGAGCCTTCATAGAGGATTGCCGCCGCGCCATGACTTCTCAGCCGATTGGACAGCACATAGAGGATCTCTTCCGGTCTCTCCTCTTCGTCTTCACCGTCTTCTGTGATGTCCAGCAGCACTGCCTGCATTGTACGCAGTTCCTCCGGCAGAATGCGGTGCGTATTATGATGAGCCCGCCGGAAAACCTCCTCTTCTGATACTTCCCAGATCTCCAAATGTTCTTTTCTGATCAACATAGCGGCCGTCCCATAGTCATTAAATTCTACCATCACATAAAAAATCACAGCCAGGTCCAGATATTCCCGGTATGGGATGTCTCTTAACAGGTCGGCATTTGCCTCTCGATTGACCAGACGGTACACGATTTTGTCGCGGATTTCATCATATTCTCCAAGTCCCTCCGTCTTAATGGAATGACCATAGCGGACCTGGGCATAGAGTTTTAAGATCTCTCCTGCTGCCTGTTCTTCTGATAACCCCTTCTGGAACCTTTGATAGTATTCTTCCAGGAAAATGGTCGGCGCAATATTGATCCCATGCTCTGTAAGCGTCAGTCCTTTGCGCATGGTGCCGTTATTCTTTACTGCCGTATGGACGGTCACTGTCACAGCATCGTCCACACCTTTTACAACTCGTTCTTTTACTCTCAATACAAACTGATCATATGTCATAATACTCCTTTCCTGCCGCAGTCTTTATCAACATTTTGTGGAAATCACCGGCGGATGCGCCGAATTGAAAAATGAAAGAACCGACAGACCTGCCGGTACATATGGGATAGATAACAACATTATAAAAAGGCCCTGCAGAAAATGCAAGGCCTTTTTGCTCAAAACAAATTTTAAACTCTTGACAGATATTCTCCGGTACGGGTATCGATCTTGATCATTTCGCCCTGGTCTACAAACAGCGGAACTGATACCTGTGCACCTGTCTCTACGATCGCCGGCTTGGTTGCTCCCTGTGCCGTATTTCCCTTGAATCCAGGCTCTGTCTCTGTAACCTGCAGTTCTACGGTAAGCGGCGGCTCGATCGCGAACGGTTTCTCCTGATAGAGGCTAACTGTTACTTCTTCATTTTCCTTCACGAATTTTAAGGAATCTCCTACGTCCTCAGCGCTGACCGCGATCTGATCGAAGGTCTCGTTATCCATGAAATAGAACAGGTCTCCGTCATTGTACAGATACTGCATCTTCTTTCTCTCGATAAAAGCTTCCTGGAAGGACTCTGTCGGACGGAAGGTTGTCTCTACCACACCTCCGTTAATGATGTCTTTTAATTTCACACGGACAAATGCTGCGCCCTTTCCCGGCTTTACATGCATAAACTCCATTACCTGACATACCTTACCATCGATCTCAAGGGTCATGCCATTTCTAAATTCACCTGCTGACTTTGTTGCCATTATATAATCCTCCTTAATCGTACCTTTCCGGCACTTCTACGTTCTATTCACTCTTATCATTCTATCTTATATTACGCCTATTTTCAACCCTTTTTTCGCTTCTGGTCTCTCTGATAGAAGAAAAGTACAATTTTTTCCAGATACCGCTTCAGCACGATCTGGATCTCTTCCTTCGGATGCAGGGGTTTTACCAGGATATTCCGGATCCCCGCCCGCTTTGCTCCCCAGACGTCTGTAAACAGCTGATCACCGATGAAGATTGTGTTGCTCCTGTCCGTCCCCATGATCTCCATGGCCTTGATATAATTCTTTGTAGACGGCTTGTGGGCATTGTACACATAATCCACCTGGATTTTTTCATTAAACATTTTCACTCTCGGTTCCTGATTATTGGAAATCAGGCAGCACCGGTAACCAATCTTTTTCAGACGCTCAAACAGTGCAACAGCCCTGTCGTCCGCCGGAGCATTATGGGGCACCAGAGTATTATCAATATCAAAGATCAGCCCCCTGTATCCCTCTTTATATAATTTTTCAAAATCAATCACATATGTGGACGCCAGATACTGGTCCGGATAAAACTTCTTAAACATCTTCCTCTTCCATTTCCTTTAATCGCTCTGCCATTTCTTCACAGATCTGGGCTACTGTCTTATGATCTGTCTGCACCACAAGATCTGCAGCCGACTCATATTTTTCTCTTCTCTGCTCCATCAGCTCTGCGATACCGGCGACATTCTTACGTCCCTTAAGCACCGGTCTGTCTTCGCTGTCCTTTACTCTCTCATAAACAGTCTCAGGACTGGCCGTCAGGAGCACCACTCGTCCGTTTTTCTTCATCTCTGCCACATTTTGTGCTCTTAAGGGCGTTCCACCGCCACAGGAGATGATCACATTCTTCCGGTCCTGAAACTCGATCAGAAGCCTCGTCTCCAGCTCCCGGAAATACTCTTCTCCATAGGTGGAAAAAATCTCCGGAATACTCATCTTTTCCCGATCCGCAATTTCCTGGTCCATCTCGATCATATCCATGCCGAACATGGCGCTGAGATACCGGGACACCGTTGTCTTTCCGGTTCCCATAAATCCGATCAGGACGATATTATAATCAAAGGGCTGTTTTTTTTGTCTCTCCAATCCGTTCATGGCAGCTCTCTCCTCTTTTCCAACGTTTACCTGTACAATCATATCAGCAATTCTACTGTTTCGCAAGAGCTTCCTTCACATCCTGCCGGAAGTCTTTCCAGGCGTCTTCATGCTCTACGAAGTACTTCGGACAGTCTTTGCCGGTCACGTCATAATGACGGATCACATCTTCTTCTGTCAGATCGAATTTCAGGCATAGCCAGGCACATAAGTTTACTACCGACTCATATGTAGCGTCTGTAAACTTTCCACTCTCATCCGGATGGCAGCATTCGATGGATACCGTGTCTATATTCCGGCTGTTGGACGCGTAGGCCACCTCCCAGGTGGGCACACACTGCACGATTTCCCCTTCCAGCCCTACGATAAAATTACTGCTGGCCTTGGTCTCATGGGTATCCTTAAGATTCTCAAAATAGTTCCGGTTCTCCATGGCTGTGGCTCCGGGATTTGCCGTATAGTGGACAACGATCCCCGTAATCTTCTGGGTACTGATTCCGGGTCTGGAATAAGGGTTCACCGTCAAAAGCTCCACGTCCATCTCCGGTCGAAGGGCATCGATCTCGTCCCCCGCCCGTTCTGAATATTCATTTGAGCAGCGCCATGCAAGCTTCAGCACACAGGCCAGAATTAAAAACAAAACAAGCAGCACAAGCGCCAGACGGAAATTTCTTTTTCTCCGTCTTCTTCTGTGTGCTGCTGTCTTTCTATTTTTCAGATGTATCTGTTCCTTTTTCATCTTCTGTCCTTCCCTACTTTTCTATCTTATCACAGAAACAGAAATTTTCACGAAAAAGAAACTTATGATTTTATGAATTTTTTAAAAACCGGTATATGGTCGTCGTCTCATATACTTCACCGGCCTTTACAACCGGGGAAGGAAAGTTTGCATGATGGACGGCATCCGGAAAATACTGGGTCTCAAAGCAGGCTCCCTGTCGTTTTCCATAAACAGCGCCTTCTTTTCCCTTCTCATTTTCCACGAAATTTGCCGTATAAAACTGCATTCCCGGCAGATCTGTCTCCACCTGCATCCGGATCTTACTGTCCGGCGAATACATTTCAGCCACACATCTGAATCCACTGCCGTCAAGCACATAATTATGGTCATACCCGCCGCCGTAGATCAACGCTTCATAAGCCTCGTCAATCCTCGCGCCGACAGGCGTTTCCTGCCTAAAATCCATAGGCGTGCCTGCCACCGGGACGATCTCTCCAGTCGGAACGGAATAAGCATCTGTCCGGGTATATGCATCTGCACAGATTCTGACACTCTGCCTAAGCACATCCCCGGAATCATGACCGTTCAAATTAAAATAACTGTGATTCGTGAAATTTAAAAGTGTATCCTGATCCGGAATCCCATGATAATGGATCCTCAGCCCACCATCCTCTGTCAATGTATAGGTCACCCGGATATCCACCGCGCCCGGATATCCCTGGTCACCGTCCGGGCTGTGCAGAAGGAAGGTAATCTCCTGCTCTCCTGCATGTTCCACATCCCAGATCCGCTGGCTGGTAAAATCTCTTCCACTGTGAAGTGTATTGACCTGGTTATCGTTCTTTGTCAGTTCCCAGACCTTCCCGTCCAGTTCGAAGCATCCTCCTCCGATCCGGTTTGCCACCCGGCCCACGGATGCGCCGAAAAAGCAGGTCCCTGTCTCATAGCCTGCAGCGTCCTCATAACCAAGCACCACGTCTCTCTGAAGCCCTTTGCCATCCGGCACCAGCAGCTTTACCAGCGTTGCGCCGAAATCCGTCACCCAGGCCTCTATCCCTGTCTGAGAAACCAGTCTGTAGATATGGGCTGTCTCTCCATTTTTTGTTACGCCAAATTCCTTCATCTCAAACATCCTTGTTTTATTCATCTACGCTGTAGTTTGGCGCCTCCTTGGTAATGTGGATGTCATGCGGATGACTTTCTCTCAAGGCTGCCGCAGAAATCTTCATAAATCTTCCCTTCTGCTTCAGATCCTCGATAGTCGGAGCTCCGCAGTATCCCATACCGGAACGGAGACCGCCCATCAGCTGGAATACCGTATCTTCTACAGATCCCTTGTATGCCACACGTCCTTCCACGCCTTCCGGTACCAGCTTCTTGGCATCGCTCTGGAAGTAACGGTCCTTGCTTCCGTTTTCCATCGCAGCAATGGATCCCATGCCGCGGTATACTTTATACTTTCTTCCCTGGTATAACTCAAAGGTTCCCGGGCTTTCATCACATCCGGCAAAGATGCTTCCCATCATACATACATTCGCGCCTGCGGCGATGGCCTTTGTCATATCGCCGGAGTATTTGATACCGCCGTCTGCGATGATCGGAATTCCATACTTGTCCGCCACTTCATAGCAGTCCATAACAGCCGTGATCTGCGGTACACCGATACCGGCGATGATACGTGTCGTACAGATGGATCCTGGTCCGATACCAACCTTGACTGCATCGACTCCAGCCTTGATCAGAGCCTCTGCCCCTTCTCCTGTCGCAACGTT
The DNA here is from genome assembly GCA_900553355.1 of uncultured Lachnospiraceae bacterium. Lineage (GTDB taxonomy): Bacteria > Bacillota > Clostridia > Lachnospirales > Lachnospiraceae > Merdimonas. The sequence continues at coordinate 10,528 of USDK01000022.1, read as the reverse complement.
TCCTGCGATCACCTGAAGATCCGGGAATTTGGATTTAACCATGTCTACGGTACGAAGTACATTTGCAGAATGTCCGTGGGCAGAATCCATTACTACCACGTCCACCTTGGCATTGACAAGCTCCTGGGTACGCTCCAGGCAGTTAGCGGTAATACCGATGGCTGCACCGCAGAGCAGACGGCCCTGGCTGTCTTTTGCAGACAGAGGATACTTGATCTGTTTTTCTATGTCTTTGATGGTGATCAGACCCTTCAGATTAAAATCCTTGTCTACGATCGGCAGCTTTTCCTTTCTGGCCTTTGCAAGGATCTTCTTTGCCTCCTCCAGGGTGATTCCTTCCGGAGCTGTGATCAGTCCTTCGGAAGTCATGGACTCTTTAATCTTCTTTGAAAAATCTTCCTCAAATTTCAAATCACGGTTGGTAATAATGCCGACCAGTTTCTTCCCTTCTGTGATCGGCACACCGGAGATCCGGAACTTTGCCATCAGGTTGTTGGCATCCTCCAGCGTATTTTCCGGCGACAGGAAAAACGGATCTGTGATAACCCCATTCTCTGACCGCTTTACCTTATCCACCTCTTCTGCCTGTTCTTCAATAGACATATTTTTGTGAATGATACCGATACCGCCCTGGCGCGCCATGGCGATTGCCATACGATGTTCGGTGACTGTATCCATTCCAGCACTCATCATCGGTATGTTCAGTTTGACTTTTTTCGTCAGATACGTAGACAGATCCACCTGGTTGGGGATCACTTCTGAATAAGCCGGTACCAAAAGAACATCATCAAATGTAATTCCTTCTCCGATTATCTTTCCCATGATTTTCATCCTCTCTTTCACCATTCACTAATTAATAATATTTAACAGCTATCATATCGAATTTTGTCATGCTTTGTCAACTACTTTCTGATGACTTTTCTTGGAGCAAGTACAAATAACCCCTCCACGATCGTTTCATTCGGCTCGAATATCACCTTCTTTAACTCTCCGTGATCCGCCACAACCAGGGTATACAGCTTTGCCTGCCCGGTTCCCGAAGAAAAATCCAGAGTCCTGGCATTCTGGTACTGACGAAGTTCCGGTGCGTCTGCCGGGGCAAGAAGCTCCATCTCCGATACATTCATGGAAAACATACGCTTCCTTTTTGCGCGGCTCATGATCTTGTCCACATCCAGATCCCCATTGACATACAGATACTCATACTCTACGTTCAGTCTGCGGAACATGATCACATCCAGCACGATAGCCAGGATCGGCAGAATGATTCCGATCGGGAATACCAGAACGATCAAAAAGGCGATCACCGTAATCAGGATCAGCCCCACCTTAATTGCCAGATCCTTCATATCCGGTCTTTTCTTTACCAGCTGTTCTGTATAGAAGTCGCTCATCTGTTTATTCCTCCAAAAAATATATACTGATTTGTATCATTGTAACACATTTCCGCATAAAAAGAAAACTCCCCATGTGGGGAGTTTTCAAAAAATTCACGATTACATCATTCCCATTCCGCCGCCTGCCGGTGCTGCAGCCGGGGTTTCTTCCTTAATATTGGCAACTGCAGATTCTGTAGTCAGCAGAGTTGCAGCCACGCTGGTGGCGTTCTGAAGTGCACTTCTGGTAACCTTTGCAGGATCCAGGATGCCGCTTTCTACCATATCTACATACTGTTCGCTCAGTGCATCAAATCCGATACCAGGGTCGGACTCAGCCACCTTATTGATAATGACAGAGCCTTCCAGTCCTGCATTTGCAACGATGCGGTACAGAGGAGCCTCCAGAGCTTTCAGTACTACGTTTGCTCCTGTCTTCTCGTCACCTTCCAGGTCTGCCACTAACTTGGAAACCTGTTTTGCAGCATGGATATAAGCAGATCCACCTCCGGCGATGATGCCTTCCTCTACTGCTGCTCTGGTGGCTGCCAGGGCATCTTCCATACGAAGTTTTGCTTCTTTCATCTCAGTCTCGGTTGCTGCTCCGACACGGATGACTGCTACGCCGCCGGCCAGTTTTGCCAGTCTTTCCTGAAGTTTCTCTCTGTCGAAATCAGAAGTTGTCTCTTCAATCTGATTCTTGATCTGAGCCACACGGTCTGCGATTGCTTTCTTATCTCCAAGTCCATCTACAATGACAGTGTTTTCTTTCTGTACTTTGACGGATTTTGCACGTCCCAGCTGATCCATTGTGGTATCCTTAAGATCCAGTCCAAGTTCCTCAGAGATGACTTCTCCGCCTGTCAGGATCGCGATATCCTTCAGCATTTCTTTTCTTCTGTCACCGTATCCAGGAGCCTTTACTGCTACAACATTAAAGGTTCCACGCAGTTTATTTACGATCAGGGTGGTCAGAGCCTCACCTTCGATATCCTCTGCAATGATCAGAAGTCTTGCGCCGGACTGTACGATCTGCTCCAGAAGCGGAAGGATATCCTGAATGTTGGAAATCTTCTTATCTGTGATCAGGATGTATGGATCCTCCAGATTTGCTTCCATCTTATCCATATCTGTTGCCATATATGCGGAAACATATCCACGGTCAAACTGCATACCTTCTACCAGGTCGAGTTCTGTCTTCATGGTCTTGGATTCCTCAATGGTAATTACACCATCGTTGGAAACCTTCTCCATTGCATCTGCTACCATCTTTCCAACTTCCTCATCGCTGGCAGAGATTGCAGCAACCTTTGCGATCTGGTCTTTTCCTTTTACCTTGCTGGACATTTCTTTGATGGCCTCAACCGCCTTGTCTGTCGCCTTCTTCATACCCTTCCGAAGGATGATCGGGTTTGCTCCTGCTGCCAGATTCTTCATTCCTTCGTGTACCATTGCCTGTGCAAGAACGGTAGCGGTAGTTGTACCGTCTCCAGCTACATCGTTGGTCTTGGATGCAACTTCCTTGATCAGCTGTGCGCCCATGTTTTCAAACGGATCCTCCAGCTCGATCTCTTTTGCGATCGTAACACCGTCGTTGGTGATCAGCGGAGCGCCGAAAGATTTATCCAGCACCACGTTACGTCCCTTAGGCCCAAGTGTTACCCTTACTGTATCTGCCAGCTGATTCACTCCTGCTTCCAGTGCGCTTCTGGCTTCAGCGCCGTATTTAATTTCCTTTGCCATAATTACATGCCTCCTAACAAGATTCTTCTGGATATTATTCTACGATTGCAAGGATGTCATCCTGCTTTACGATAATGTACTCTTCATCGTCGATCTCTACAGTTGTTCCTGCGTATTTGGAATAGATAACCGTCTGTCCGACAGAAACATTCATCTGTACTTCTTTTCCGTCCACTGTTCCGCCTGGTCCTACTGCAAGGACTTCTGCCTGCTGCGGTTTTTCTTTGGACTGTCCCGGGATCACGATTCCGGACTTGGTCGTCTCTTCTGCAATCAACTGTTTCAATACAACTCTGTCGCCTAATGGTACTAGTTTCATAGAAAAATGCCTCCTTAGATTAAAATCTATTTGTTAGCACTCACTAAAAGAGAGTGCTGAAAAACTCTAGGTATAAAATAGCACTCTCTTTTGGATTTGTCAACATCCTTTTATTCAGTTTACAAGATTTTTATAAAATCCATTCTGGATCCGGAATTTGATCACATTTCCAAACCTGTTCCAGTAACGTTCCAGCAGCATTCCTGTACAGGCAGTTTCTCCCGCGGGCCCGTCGAACCTGCACTCATAGATTCCGTCCAGAGAAAATGTGGAAAGGTCCGTCTCCGTTAGTAAGTATATGCACTCCTCTTCCGGATGATACGTAATAATCGTGCACGGATAAGATGTTTCATCCAGATATCCATCCTTCAGGATCATACGCACCATACGCAGACTGGCAGAACACTTTTCATACATCCTATCCTCTCCTATTTCTTCATGCGTTCAGCCTTAATATGTTCCAGTTCAGTAAACACGTAATCATTGACTACCTTGATATAGGTTCCCTTCATACCGGAGGACCGGGATTCGATCACGCCGGCACTTTCGAACTTACGGAGTGCATTCACGATGACAGATCTTGTAATTCCTACACGATCAGCGATCTTGCTGGCCACCAGGATTCCCTCTGTACCGTCCAGCTCATCAAAGATGTGAATAATTGCCTCCAGCTCAGAATAGGACAGTGTGCTGATGGCAGACTGCACGATATGTTCTTTTCTGCTCTCTTCAGCACTCTCTTCATTAACAGACCGAAGCATCTCAAGACCGACGACCGTCGTACCATATTCACTTAAAATGATATCGTCAATCTCATAAATCTGGTTAATCTTGTAGATAAACAGCGTCCCCAGCCGCTCTCCTGCAATATCGATCGGTGTGATAATTGCCTGATATCCTTTGACGACATCCGCTGAAAATCCCAGGGTTTCCAGATTTACATTTTCTTTGGTAGAAAGGATGCTAAGAAGCCGCTCGTTCAGCATCCCGTCAATGTGTGTCCCCACTTTCTGTTCAATCAGTTCCCCGATCAGCGGCACTCCCTCGCACTGACTGCAGCCGAGCACCTTCCCCTTTTTACTGATCACGATTACGTTAGAGTCCAAGATTTCCGTCAGCACTGCACAGATGTCATTAAAAACAACTTTGCTGGAATTGTTATTGTGCAGTAATTTGTTGATTTTCCTTGTTTTATCTAATAATTGTACACTCATGGCAAACCTCCATCCTTTGAAAGTAATATTATCATACATTATTCAAACATTCAATAAATTTTCTAAATATTCTTTACATTTCTTTTTTCTTCGACATATCCACATTTTTCATCGCTGCACAGCAGTTTATTCCCCTTCTCTACCATATAGCTTCCACAGCGAGGGCATTTCTTTTCAGATGGTTTCTGCCACGACATAAATTCACATTCAGGATTGTTTTCACAGCCGTAATATTTTCTGCCTTTTTTGGTTTTCCTGATCACAACGTCTTTGCCGCAAAGCGGACAGGCCACTCCGATTTTTTCCAGATACGGCTTGGTGTTCCTGCATTCCGGGAATCCCGGACAGGCCAGGAACTTCCCGTGCGGTCCATACTTAATGACCATATTCCTGCCGCACTGTTCACAGATCACATCTGTTACTTCGTCTTCGATTTTTACCTTTTCCTGCTCTTCCTCAGCCTTTTTCACGGCTGCATCCAGATCTGGATAGAAATTTTCAATGATGGTTTTCCATCTTACTTTTCCTTCCGCTACTCCATCCAGCAGGCCTTCCATATTGGCTGTAAAGTTTACATCCACGATACTTGGGAAGGACTGTTTCATGATATTGTTTACCACTTCTCCGATTTCTGTCAGATACAGGTTCTTATTCTCCTTTGCCACATATCTTCTGGAAATAATCGTCGTAATGGTAGGCGCATAGGTGCTGGGACGACCGATGCCCAGTTCTTCCAGCGTCTTGACAAGGGCTGCCTCAGTGTAATGTGCCGGCGGCTGTGTAAAATGCTGCTTTGTTTCGAAGCGTTCCTTCTGGAGTCTGGAATCCTGATCCAGCCCTTTTAACAGCACATTGTTCTCTTCCTTTTCTTCGTCAGCTTCCGTATAGACACTGCGGAATCCTTCAAACACGACTTTGGAAGCTGCAACACTAAAGCGATACTCTCCGGCTGCAATCTTGACGGATGTCGTCTCATACTTTGCCGGCTGCATCCTGCTCGCCACAAACCGCTTCCACACCAGCTGGTACAGCCGGAACTGATCCCTGGTCAGTGAGTCCTTCATAGCCGCCGGAGTCCGGGTCACATCCGTGGGCCGGATTGCTTCGTGGGCGTCCTGGATCCCATGGTTTTCTTTTCCCCGTGACACCGCTCCGGACGCCACGTACTCAGCACCGTAATTCTTCCCGATGTACTCACGGACATTCTGATCTGCTTCTTCCGATACTCTGGTGGAGTCTGTACGCAGGTAGGTGATCAGACCAACTGTCCCATTCCCCTTAATGTCGATTCCTTCGTAAAGCTGCTGGGCGATCCGCATGGTCTTGGATGTCGCAAAGTTCAGAGCCTTTGATGCTTCCTGCTGCAGGGTACTGGTAGTAAACGGAACCGGGGCTTTTTTGATGCGCTCTCCTTTGCGGATCTCATCTACCTTATACTCTGCCCCTTCCAGTTCTTTCAGGATCTGGTCCAGCTCTTCCTTTGAGCCGATCGTCATTTTTTTATTCCCTTTACCGAAAAATTTGGCCTTGAGAAGTTTCTTCTCCCCTTCTACTTTCAGTTCTGCATCCAGGGTCCAGTATTCTTCCGGGATAAATGCATTGATCTCCTCTTCCCGATCCGCGATGATACGCAGTGCTACCGACTGGACACGCCCCGCACTTAAGCCTCTTTTTACTTTTGCCCACAAAAGGGGACTGATCTTATAGCCGACGATCCTGTCCAGGACTCTTCTTGCCTGCTGGGCGTCCACCAGATCTGTGTCGATCTCTCGTGCATTTTTTAAGGATGCTTTAACGGCACTCTTGGTAATTTCATTAAAGCTGATCCGATATGTTTTTTTCTCATCCAGCTTCAACGCCTTGCTCAGATGCCAGGAGATCGCTTCTCCTTCCCGGTCCGGGTCGGTTGCGAGATAGACTTTGTCGGCCTTTTTCACTTCTTTTCTCAAAGCCGCCAGGATCTCGCCCTTTCCGCGGATCGTGATATACTTCGGCTCATAATCATGCTCTACATCTATTCCAAGCTGGCTTTTGGGCAGATCTCTTACATGTCCGTTGGATGCCATCACAACATAATTGCTTCCCAAAAACTTTTTGATTGTCTTCACCTTTGCAGGCGACTCCACGATCACAAGGTAGCGTGCCATATCTTTCCTCCGTTTTATGTTTTTCTGTCAGCTCCGTCTCTGGCTCTGACATAATAATTTTTTGATATTTCCCTGGCATATCCATCCAGCACCAGAGAAACCAGGGCCTCCACCACCCGTCCGGGCTCCAGTCCTGTTTCTTCTATTATATGGCTGGTACTCTTTGGAAATAAGCCGAGACAACTATACACCATATTTTCGGGACTTTCAAGCGTTTTTTTATTTTTGTCAGATTTTTTCATTACCCGGATTCTTCCCATCCCCAGCTCTTCCAGCAGGTCCTGGGGCGATAAAAGGATTCCTGCCCCCTGACGGATCAGGCGGTGACACCCCTCGCTCAGCGGACTGTCCGCCGGTCCCGGAAGCGCATAGATGTCTTTTCCCTGGTCTAACGCCTGGTCGGCAGTGATCAGTGAACCGCTTTTTACCCTGGCTTCCATGACCAGTACCACATCGGAAAGTCCGCTGATGATGCGGTTACGCTCCGGGAAATATGCCGGCAGTGGTGCTTCTCCCGGAAAGCGCTCGGAAATCACCCCTCCATTTTTGATGATATCCATATAAAGGCCGATGTGTTCCCTGGGATAACAGATATCCACTCCACATCCCAGCACGCCATAGGTTTTTCCTCCTGCATTTAAGGCTCCCCTCTGGCCCGCGCCGTCAATTCCCCTTGCCATGCCGCTGATTACCGCAATCCCGGCCCTTGCAAGCGCTTCCCCATACTCCAGAGCCATCTGTTCTCCATAGGGCGTGCATCTCCTGGCCCCCACAATCCCGGCTGACGGCTGTCCGTCCGGCGGCAGTTCTCCCCGGACATAGAGAGCATAGGGAGGATCGGGGATATCCGTAAGTCTTCCGGGATATTCCGGTGAGTCGTAGGGGATCATCCGGATTCCGCTTTCTGTCAGCTTTTCCCACTTTTCTCTTACCTCTTCCTCGCTCTCCCGTCCCATGCCACGTCTGCCCAGGGCATGGAGTTCTTCTTCGGTCAGGAAATTCTGTTCCTTAAGCCTGTTTTCTTCTATATAATATACAGCTTTTGCACTTCCATATGCCTCTTTCAGCTTTCTTTTCTTTTTTGCTGACAGCCGGCGCACCCCGGCCAGCCAATATTCATATTGTAAATCCTTTTCCTGCATACGGTTCCTCCTGTCATCTTCCCCAGTATTTTTTATCCATTGTCCGGTAGCCTGCCGCTTCTTTCAGATGCGGCTCCAGAATCCGCCCGCTGCCTTCCAGGTCAGCAATCGTTCTTGCTACCTTTAGAATCTTATGGTAAGTTCTCGCCGTCAGATCCAGCGCCCGGAAGATTTTCTGCATCAATGCTTCTCCCTCCCGGTCCAGCCCACAGTATCTTTCAAGATCGCCGGACGAAAGCATACTGTTTGAGATAATTCCTGTTCCCTGGTAGCGTAATGTCTGGATTTCTCTTGCCCGACATACGCGTTTCCGGATTATCTCCGAACACTCTTCCTCCTGTCTGCTTCTAAGCTCCTGATAAGCGACCTTAGGCGCTTCCACACACAGATCAATCCGGTCCAGAAACGGCTGGCTGACCCGGCTCAGATATTGCCGGATCTGGCTCTGGGTGCAGCTGCATCTTCCCAGATCCGGATAATTCCCACAGGGACAGGGGTTCATGGCCGCCGTCAGCATAAAGTTGGCCGGGAACTGATAAGTGCCGTGATTTCTTGTAATGCAGATCTGCCGCTCTTCCAGGGGCTGACGCAGCACCTCTAACACTGGCCTTTGAAATTCTGTCAGTTCATCCAGGAACAGGACACCTCCATGCGCCAGGCTGATTTCTCCCGGAACCGGAATCCCTCCTCCACCGATCAGAGCCGCCTTTGTCACCGTATGGTGCACCTCACGGAAAGGCCTTCCCGTGATCAGCGGCTTTTCTTCATCCAGAAGTCCCATGATACTGTATACTGTCGTGATCTCCATGCTTTCTTCTTCAGACGGCGGAGGCAGGATTGATGGAATCCTTTTTGCAATCATAGATTTCCCACTTCCCGGAGGACCCACCAGCAAAAGATTGTGTCCTCCCGCAGCTGCCACCTCTGCCGCCCTCTTCACCGCCTTCTGGCCATGCACTTCCGAAAAATCCGGCATATGAAAGCTTTCTGTATTCCGGATCTTTGCAATTCTTTTCGACTCTTTCGGACGAATTTCTTCCATATGATTTAAATATGCACATACCTGTTTTAGATGAGAAACTCCTATGATCCGGATCCCATCAATCAATGCTCCTTCCATTCCATTTGCCTCCGGCAGAATACAGGTATGACAGCCTGCATCCCTGGCACACATTACAACAGGAAGGATCCCCGGTACCTTTCTCACCCGTCCGTCCAGGCTCAGTTCCCCGATCACCAGGACCCCTTCCAGCTCTCCAGACGAGATCACTCCCATAGCCGCAAGCACCGCCAATGCAATGGGCAGGTCGTAAGAAGCTCCTCTTTTTCTCACCGTTGCCGGAGCAAGATTCACCATGATCCTTTTAGCCGGGAGCTGAAGATCCGCATTCCGGATCGCCGTTCTCACCCTTTCCGCCGCCTCCTTGACCTCCGACGACAGATATCCCACCATATGAAACACCGGAAGGCCATTGCTGATATCCGCCTCCACATGGACAAGCTCCGCCCGTATCCCACGGATACAGGCAGACAACACCGTACTAAACGCCATCTGCACACCCCATTTCCAAGAGAACACCCGATTCACATTACACATCATAAAACATAACAAATTGAAACACCGGCCGAAACGGCCTTTAGAACCCTGAAACATAAATCCCGGCAGACACCGGAACCTTGCTCCAGAAAGATAAAATCATCTTACCCCATCCACCAGATCCTGTCAATCGGGGACAGGGCATTTTGCAAAAAGGGACACCCTGTTTTCAGATGGGGACGTAGACTTTTGCAAAAGTCTACGTCCCCATCTGAAAATGTTTCCTCAGTTTCTCGATTGCACTTTTTTCGATCCGCGAAACGTAAGAACGAGAGATGCCCAATTGTCCGGCAATCTCCCGCTGGGTATATTCTTCTTCGTTATACAGCCCGTAACGCATTTTCAGTACCGTCCGCTCCCTGGGGGACAGCTCTGATTCTACCTTCTGATAGAGTTTTCGGATGTCTTCATTCAGCTCTGCCTTGTGATGCGCATCCTCCTCTTCGGTCTCGATGATATCAAAAAGCTGAATCTCGTTTCCTTCCCGGTCCGTCCCGATTGGTTCATATAAGGAGATCTCCCGGGAGGATTTCTTCTTTGCCCGTAGAAACATCAGGATCTCATTTTCTATGCACCGTGCTGCATAGGTTCCCAGCCTTACAGATTTATCGGGGTTAAACGTAACGACTGCCTTAATCAATCCTATAGTCCCGATGGACAGCAGATCTTCTGTCTCTTCTTCATATGTCTGGTATTTTTTCACGATATGGGCTACGAGGCGCAGATTCCGTTCGATCAGTATATGCTTCGCTTCAAGGTCACCCTCTGTATATCTTTGCATGTATTCTCTTTCTTCCGAAGCTGTGAGGGGTTGCGGAAAAGACTTCAAGAAAAGCACCTCTTGGCGTATTTGATATAATCTATGTCGCTTTTTCTTTTTTTGTGCTTTTCCATGTAATTTTTGGCTATACAAAAATCTCTAAAAAAGTTATATTAAATTTTATATCTGATTTTTGATTATCCGCATAAACACTATACTTTCAAGCATTT
>USDK01000021.1 GCA_900553355.1 uncultured Lachnospiraceae bacterium | reverse complement strand
TTTTTTTCACTGTCTACTTGACGGGGAGCACACCAAAAAAGTGTACGTCCCCTATCGTCCCCTATCTTATTTGTTCAGGTATGCTTTTCGGCCCTGCTCATACAGGTTATTGCCTTCGCTGTCGATGATGACAACCAGGGGCATATCTTCTACATACAGTTTCCGGAGTGCTTCTGCGCCCAGATCTTCGTATGCGATGAGCTCGGCTTTTTTGATGCATTTTGCCAGTAGTGCGCCTGCTCCGCCGATAGCGCCGAAGTATACGCCGCTATATTTTTTCATGGCTTCTACTACTTCCGGCAGACGGGCGCCTTTTCCGATCATGCCGCGTGCGCCTACGGACATCATGGTCGGGGCGTAAGCGTCCATACGGCCACTGGTAGTTGGGCCAGCGCTTCCGATGACCTGCCCCGGTTTGGCCGGCGTAGGCCCCACGTAATAGATCGTAGCGTCTGTCGGATCAAAGGGCAGCTTCTCTCCCTTCGCAAGTGCCTCACACATCCGCTTATGTCCTGCGTCTCTGGAAGTATAGATGGTTCCGGTCAGCAGTACCTGGTCTCCTGCATGAAGAGTCTTTGCCAGTTCCTCGGTCAATGGTAAGGTAATCTTTCTGGCCATTTATATCACCTCCGATTTATGACGTGTCACATGACAGTTGATGTTGACTGCACAGGGCATTCCGGCAATGTGGGTCGGCATAGTCTCGATATTCAGTCCGATCGCTGTCGTCTTTCCGCCGAATCCCTGTGGTCCGATGCCAAGCTCGTTGATCTTTTCCAGCATTTCCTTTTCCAGATCTGCATAAAACGGATCTGGATTTGAAGAGTCCAGAGGCCTCATCAGTGCCTTCTTCGCCAGAAGAGCACATTTATCAAATGTCCCGCCGATACCGACTCCCACAACCATAGGCGGACAGGGATTCGGGCCTGCTGTCTCCACTGCTTCCAGGATAAAATCTTTGATGCCCTGCAGCCCTGCAGACGGCTTAAACATCCGGATCTGGCTCATATTTTCGCTTCCAAATCCTTTTGGTCCTACCGTTACCTTAATCTGTTCTCCCGGCACAATCTCAGTATACAGCATAGCCGGTGTATTGTCCCCGGTATTGCCGCGGCGCACAGGATCCTTTACTACAGACTTCCTTAAATATCCCTTGTCATATCCACGGCGCACACCCTCGTCTACCGCTTCGGACAGATCGCCGCCTGTCAGATGCACGTCCTGCCCGATCTCCAGGAAGACACAGGCCATTCCTGTATCCTGGCAGATCGGCACCTCCTCTTGGTCTGCAATCTCAAAATTTTCTATGATATTATCCAGAACACCTTTTGCGATCTCTCCGTCCTCGCAGGCACGGCAGTCCCGGATGGCACACTTGACATCTTCCGGAAGATGCTCGTTGGCTTCGATACAGAGTCTTTCAATCACGTCTGTCAATGTGCTGACATTGATCTCACGCATATATATTCACTCCTTCCTTTATAAAAAGATTCCTATAAACTGACAGGAAAGCACGACAAATACCAGTGCCACTGGGTAGGTAGCCGCATAGGCGCTTGCTACATCGTCTGTTCCCGTCACACGGATCAGGGTCCCCAGAGCTGGCGTACTTGTCATACCGCCGCAGATCGATCCCAGCGTGTTGAACAGGCTTAGATGCATCAGACGCACTGCCACAAAGTATCCGATAAACATCGGAATCAGCGTGATCAGCGCACCATAGACAAACAGAACCAGGCCCTGCTCCTTCAGGATCTCGATAAACCCGGCGCCCGCTTCCACACCGGCGCCGATGAGAAACATGGCAAGTCCGAATTCCCGCAAGCACTCCAGCACCGATTTTTCTACATGCAGGCTCACATTCCCGATATGCCCGAAATGCCCCAGGATCAGCCCGGCAAGCAGCGGTCCGCCAGAGGTGCCAAGAGAAAACTCTGCTCCTCCAGGCAGCGGTATCACGACCTTCGCCAGGATGATCCCCAGCATGATGGCCAGTGCAAATGCAAAGAATCCCATCTCATCTACGATAAACAGTTTCTCCTTCTTCTTCAGCACATCGTCTCCTACATTCTGGGCCGCCTCAAATCTTGCCCTCTCCGCTTCCATATCCGTCTTTAAAAACTTAGGGACAAGCTGAACAAACAACACTACGCCCACAACGCCGAACGGATAGGCAATTCCGTATCCTACCGATGCATTGGAGGATCCGGTGGCATCAATCGCCGCCGCAAGCCCCGGCGTACTGGTAAGGGCTCCCGACATCATGCCAACGCTGATGTCCGAAGGCACCCCTGCGATCTCGATGATCCCCATCGTCGTCAGCGCTCCTGCCACGATGATAATCAGGCCCAGCAGAATATAGGATTTTGCATTCAATTTAAAATTCCGGAAAAACTTTGGACCTGCGATGAAGCCTACCGATGTCACAAAACAGATCAGGCCCAGTTCCCTCACCAGATCCGGCACTTCAAATCCAAAATGGCCAAACACCAGGGCGACAAGCAGTACGCCTGCTGTTCCCAGCTCTACCCCGCGGATCTTGATGCTTCCCACCAGATATCCGATGAACGCCACCAGAAATACGACCATCAAAGTATTTCCCAGTACACTTTCCCGAAACCATGCTATGATTCCCATTTCATTTTCCTTTCTTTTATTTCCCTGGTTCCCTTACCGTTCATGTCTCGCATATTTAGGAAGCAGAAGCGGTGATACATCTCCTGTGTTTAAGTCTGCTTCCTTCAGTTCTTCTGCATAGGCTCTGATATGATCCAGATTCATGGTGCCGAGGGTCACGTTCTTAGCCTTTGCCGCAGCTGCCTTTCCGGCGTTTCGTCCGAATACAATAATATCCAAAAGAGAATTGCCCATCAGACGGTTTCTTCCATGAATACCTCCCACGGCCTCGCCTGCCACCAGAAGATTGTCTATCACTTTCGTAAATCCGTCTCCGCCGATCTCCAGCCCTCCATTCTGATAATGCAGGGTCGGATATACCAGAATCGGGACTTTCCTCATATCAATATCATAATTCAGATACATTCTGAGCATAGCCGGGATTCTTTTTTCAATCGTCCCCTCGCCTCCGAGGATCTCGATCATCGGCGTATCCAGCCACACACCGCTGCCAAGAGGTGTGGTCACTCCCTTACCTCTTGCGGTACATTCCCGGATAATAGATGCTGCCGAAACATCTCTGGTTTCCAGCGGATGCATAAATGCCTCGCCGTCCACATTCACCAGCTGCGCCCCAAGAGAACGCACCTTTTCCGTTACCAGCGCTCCGAAGATCTGAGACGGATATGCCACTCCTGTCGGATGATACTGGATCGTGTCCTGATAAAGGAGAGGCGCTCCGGCCCGGTATCCAAGGATCAGGCCGTCTGCCGTAGCCCCATAGTGATTAGATGTAGGGAATCCCTGATAATGCATCCGTCCCGCTCCGCCGGTGGCAATGACTACCGTCTTCGCCCGGGCAACCAGATAATCATCCGTTTCAATATTCTGAAGAACGGCTCCTGCCACCTGCCCGTTCTCATCCTTGATCAGTTCTACCGCAGCGGTAAATTCTGCCACCGGAATTTTCCGGTTCAGCACCTCATCCCGGAGTGTACGCATAATCTCTGCTCCGGAATAATCCTTGCAGGCATGCATCCTCTTTCTGGAGGTTCCGCCGCCGTGTGTGGTGATCATACGGCCGTTTTCATCCTTATCAAACATAACACCCAGATCATTTAACCATTGTATCGCATCGGGCGCCTCCATGACAAGTCTCTTAAGGAGCTCCGGCCTTGCCGCAAAATGTCCGCCTCCAAATGCGTCCAGATAATGCTGTACCGGAGAATCATTTTCCTTGTCTGCAGCCTGGATGCCTCCTTCTGCCATCATGGTGTTGGCGTCCCCGATCCGAAGCTTGGTCACGATCATCACGTCTGCCCCGGCCTCGTCAGCCTCGATGGCTGCTGAAGCTCCTGCTCCGCCGCCGCCGATAACCAGCACATCTACATCATAATCAATCTTATTCAGGTCAATCTGCTCGTTCAAAAGCCGGCTGTTGGAATGGAGAAGATGTACCAGCTCCTCCGGTGCTTTCTGCCCTTTGTTTGGTCCGATCTTAATTTCTTTAAATGCTTCTTCTCTATAATCCGGATGGAATTCTTTCAGAAGCGCATCTTTTTCTTCCGCTGTCATCCGCCTTGGCTCTGTCTTCATACGCTCTGCCCTGGTGGCATCCACCTTTTTTACGGACTCCATCATTTCCGGTGTAAACATGGTCATCCCTCCTCCTATTTCTCAATCTCTCTGTTGTTGTAAAGTTCCTGCATTTCCTCAATCGGTTTTTCCATGATCTGCTCGATCAGGTTATCATAATCTCCGTGATGGATCTCTTCCACACGCTTTTCCAGATGCTCAGACTTTGGAGCAATGTATTTTCCAGTCAGACGTCTGGCCAGAACACCTACCATCGGGTGAGAGATTCCTGCCGGGCACCGTACAGAACAGCATCCACAGCCGATACAGTCAAAGGACTCTTCCGCACACTTCTCAAAATCACCCCGCTGCGCATAGGCGATATACTGCATCACATTCAGATCCTGGGTGCAGGCCTTGGTACAGGCGTTACATCCGATACAGCTGTAGATTTCCGGATACAGCTCCATCATGATCCTCTGCTCCGGACGGATCTCGTTAATGTCATAGGTTCTCTTATCTGTCGGGAAATAAGGGATGCTGGCTACATACATGCCTTCCTCCACCTGAGTCTGGCAGGCAAGCCCTGTCTTTAATTCATTTTTCCCCTTGATCCTGTAGATCGTAGCACAGGCTCCGCAGAATCCATGCCGGCATCCACAGCCGCGTTTCAAGGTGTATCCTGCATATTCCATGGCAGTCATGATCGTCAGGTCAGCAGGCACACTATATTTCTTTCCGAAAAAATATACATTTACCATCTTTTCCATGAGAGTTTGTTCCTTTCTTAAATCCTGGTTCCGCCTGTATCCTAATATTCATCCGGCATTTCATCGACTTCGTCGCAGCGGAATACCGGACCGTCTTTACATACATATTTTGATCCGATATTACATCTGCCGCACTTGCCGACACCGCATTTCATCCGAAGTTCCAAAGTCGTATAAACCTGATCTTTGGAAAATCCAAGCTCCTCTAATCCGGCAAGGGTAAACTTAATCATGATCGGAGGGCCGCACACAAGAGCCGTTTTATTTACATCAAATCCCAGCTCTTTTACATAATTGGGTACGAATCCCACATGGCCGTCCCAACCTTCTTCCTCCCTGTCGATGGTCAGATGAACGTTGACGCCTTCCGCCTTCATCCAGACTTCCTGGATCTCCTTTAACTGCACCAGATCCTCGGCAGACCGGGATCCGTATACGATATCGATATCCCCGTATTTTTCCCGGTTATCCAGCACATAGTCAATGACAGAACGAAGAGGTGCAAGCCCGATTCCTCCGGCAATAAACAAGAGGTTCTTGCCAAGAAGCTCATCTTCTACAGGAAAATGATTGCCATAAGGCCCGCGGACCGTGATCTCGTCACCTACCTCCAGGCTGTGAAGATAGTCGGTCAACATTCCACATTTCTTAATACTGAATTCCTGATACTCATGATTGGTCGGAGAAGATGTGATGGAAAACATTCCTTCACTGATTCCAGGCGCACATAACATAGCACACTGGCCGGGCATATGCTCAAAAAGTTTTCCTCCCTCCGGAGCATTGACCCGGAAGGTCTTCACATCCGGCGTCTCCTCACGGATATCGGTGATCACTCCCACCTGCGGGATCAGAGTATCTAATTTATAGTTTTTATGACAGGTACATTCGCTCATGCTTTTTGCACCTCCTCTTTCTGAAATGCTTTTATCACTTTTACGATATTTAAGGCCGCCGGGCACTTTTCCACACATCTGCCACATCCTACACAGGAATACATGCCATCGTTGTTGGCCGGAAAGTATACCAGCTTATGCATGAAGCGCTGGCGGAACCGTTCCTTCTGGGTGGTACGGTTGTTCCCATGTGCCATCATAGTAAAATCTGAATACATGCAGGAATCCCAGCAGCGGTATCTCTGGACACCATGCCCGGTATCATAATCTTTGATATCATAGCACTGACAGGTCGGACACACAAATGTACAGGTGCCGCATGCCAGACAAGGCTTATATAGATCATCCCACAACGGTGATTCAAATTTTTCCATCAGAACATCCCCGTTCCATCCTTCCAGAGAAAGGTGGGAATAAGGAAGCTTTTCAATGATGCCCCGGATCTTCTGCTGCTCCTTCTCAACTTCTGCCTCTGCACTTTCAGCATTGTCCAGAAGATCAGAAATCAAGGCGGTCAGGTTCTCTCCTTTTTCCGTCTCCGGCTTCCAGTAAAGTGTATCCTGGATCATCCAGGTTACCACGTCTGCCTTCGGCGCTGCCGCATCGATTCCAAACACTTTGCAGAAACAGCTCTCCTCCGGCTCATGACAGGCCATGGCCACAATCGTTCCGTGATCTCTCCTGGCCGCATAAAAGGTATCCACAGGATCTGACAGGAATACCCGGTCTAACACTTCCAGCCCTTTCAGATCACAGGCCTTCATACCAAACACCACAAAATTCTGCTCCTTTAAGGCCTCCGGCTCTACACGGAGCTTCTTTCCGTCCCGGATACAGGTATACAAAGTCTCGCTCTGAGGGAAGAATACGTCTTTGGGAGATTTCACGCTTTTTAAAACAGTAAGATCTACATCCGCTTCCTCTGTCCATACGCCGAAATTCACCTGATCTGCGGTCCGCACCGGCAGATATAATTCCTGATCTGCAGCAATCTTCTGAAATAATGCCGTCAGATTCTCTTTCGCTATCTTGTACATCCATTATCTCCTTTCTGCCACGATCCCAGGCTCTGCGTCATCCAACTGGTAACTGGTCAGCGGGCCTCTTTCTTCTAAGTCGGCTCCTGCCTGATATTCTCCGTAAAGTTCATCGATATCTTTGATGAATTTTCTGTTAAACAGATGAAGGGGAATCCCCTGGGGACATACCCTGCTGCATTCACCACAGTCTGTACATCTTCCTGCCACATGGAAGGCACGGATGATGTGGAACATCTTCTCCTCAAAAGAATCGACATTCGCCTTCTGTGAACTGTCAAACTTGTTGCTGTCAAACACACATTTCCGGCAGCTGCAGGCCGGGCAGACGTTACGGCAGGCGTTGCAGCGGATGCACTTGCTAAGTTCCTTCTGGAAAAACGCGAACTTTTCCTCCGGACTCATGGCTTCGATCTTTTCCACCTCTGCGAAACGGTCTGCATCCGTAGTATCCTTCGATTCTCCGATGAGTTCGTCATAGATCATATGATCCTTTCCTTTACAGACATGGCATCGTTCCAGCATGGCATCTTTGTATGCACAGGTTTTTTCTCCATAGATTGTCTGTATCGTCAGATGATCTGTCTCTTCCTCGATCCCGGCTCCGTCAATGCTCTCTATGCCTTTGATTCCCATCTTCCGGATCTTTTCAATATCCAGCTTTCCTCTGCATCCCACACCGATGATATAGGCCTTTTCCCGGTCCACCCGGTGTTCTTTTAAAAGCTGCTGAAAACTGTATGTATCACACGGTTTCAGGCATACAAGAGTCTTCCCATCCATCCTGGAAGCCTCGATCATATATTTGCTTAGATTTGCTCCACAGAATCCGTCATACACGAATTCTTTAAAGTCTTCTTCCTTTTCAAAGTAAGCCGGTTCCGGATTGTAAGGCAGGTCTCCGGCTTTCCATCCCAGCACTCTGGCGACTGTCCCGTCTGCCAGCAGTTCTTTTGCACGGTTTATCAGCTCCTGCATCTTAAATCCTCCAATCTTACATTTTTGCCAAGGGACTGTATCTTGTCTACAAACTCATGCATCGTCTGTGAAAACTTGGCTCCCTCTGCGGCAGACACCCATTCCACACGGGTTCTTCCGCTCTCAACTCCGATAAAATCCAACATGGAAAATAAAAGTGTCATCCTTCTTCTTGCGTAATAGTTACCCGATGTATAGTGGCAGTCTCCCGGATGACATCCGCAGATGATCACTCCGTCTGCTCCACGCTCAAAGGCACGCAGGATAAACATAGGATTCACACGGCAGGAACAGGGCACACGGATGATCTTTACGTCCGCCGAGTAAGACAGCCGGCTGCTTCCTGCCAGGTCTGCACCTGCATAACTGCACCAGTTGCAGCAGAATGCCACGATCTTAGGCTTAAATTCTTCTTTTGCTTCTATCGACATATCGCATCCACCTCCGCTAGAATCTGTCTGTTTGAGAATCCCTGCAGGTCCATAGCGCCGGACGGACATGTAACGGTACATGCTCCACAGCCCTGGCACAGAGCGTCATTGACAACTGCAATACGCCTTACTTCCCGGATTCCGTGGTCGTTGACTTCTTTTTCTTCATATGTAATAGCTCCATATGGACATACATTTGCACACTGTGAACATCCGTTGCACAGGAGTTCATCAGAATGGGCCGTACATGGATTTGTCAAAAGCTTATCCTTTGCCAGAAGTCCGACTGCCTTGACTGCTGCCGCGCCGGCCTGGGATACCGTCTCGGGGATATCCTTTGGTCCCTGGCATACACCGGAGAGAAATACACCTGCTGTCGGAGACTCTACCGGACGAAGCTTTGCATGGGCTTCTGTCAGGAAGTTATTGGTATCAATGCTGGCTGTCAGCATGGTGGCAATCTTTCTCACATCCGGATCAGGTTCGATGGCCGCCGCCAGGACTACCATATCCGCTTCTTTCAGGATCTGCTTATTATCCAGAAGATCTGCTCCCTGGACCAGCAGTTTCCCATTTGGCTGAGGAATCACTTTTCCTACCTGCCCTTTGATATAATTCACTCCGTACTCTTCTACGGCTCTTCTGTAAAACTCATCAAAATTCTTGCCCGGCGTACGCACATCAATATAGAAAACGGTTACATTCACATCCGGATATTTATCCCGGATCAGCATGGCGTGCTTTGCCGTATACATACAGCAGATCTTAGAGCAGTAACTCTTGCCTCTGTTATCTGCACACCGGCTGCCCACACACTGGATAAATACCATCTCTTTCGGAGCCTTTCCGTCAGACAGCCGTTCCAGATGTCCTCCGGTTGGTCCTGCCGCATTCATGATACGCTCCAGTTCCAGGGACGTGATCACGTCCTTGCTCTGACTGTACGCATATTCGTCATAATCATCCAGTTTGATCATATCAAATCCGGTTGCCACTACGATGGCTCCATATTTCTCTGTGATAATCTCATCCTTCTGCTCATAATCAATAGCTCCGGCCTGGCAGACCTTTGAACAGATTCCACATTTTCCGGTCTTGAATTTGATACATGCCTCCCGGTCGATCACAGGTACATTAGGAATTGCCTGCGCAAATGGAGTATAGATGGCACTTCTGTTATTTAATCCTCTGTTGAACTCGCTCGGTGTCTTCTTGCTTGGACATTTTTCCTGACACAGACCGCATCCGGTACACTTGGACATGTCCACGCTTCTTGCCTTTTTGCGGATGTCTACGGTAAAGTCTCCCACAAAGCCAGACACCTTCTCTACTTCACTGTATGTATAGATATTGATGTTCGGATGCGCATTTGCCTCCACCATCTTCGGTGTCAGGATACAGGCTGAACAGTCCAGGGTCGGGAAGGTCTTGTCAAGCTGGGACATCCTTCCTCCGATACTCGGTGTCTTCTCCACGATATCCACCGGATAGCCTGCGTCTGCGATATCCAGGGCCGTCTGGATTCCGGCGATTCCTCCGCCGATCACCAGGGCACGCTTAGTCACGCGGCTCTCTCCCGGCTTTAACGGTGTATTCAGATTAACCTTCGCCACCGCTGCCCTCATCAGGATCACCGCTTTTTCTGTGGCCTCTTCCATATCCTTATGAATCCAGGAACAATGCTCACGGATATTGGCAATCTCCACCATATATGGATTTAAGCCTGCACGTTCGGCCGCATTCCGGAAGGTTGTCTCATGCATCCTCGGAGAACAGGAGCAGACGACGATGCCGCTTAACTTCTTTTCCTGGATCGCCGCACGGATCTTGTCCTGTCCGGCTTCTGAACACATATACTGATAATCCTCTGCATGAACGACTCCCGGCTCATGCATGGCCATTTCTACGACTTTTTTTACATCTACCGTCGCTGCGATATTCGTACCACAGTGACAGACGAACACTCCGATTCTTTGCACCTTCTATCACCTCCTGTATCTTCTGAATGCACTGACTAAGAGCTGCTGTGGAATATCCGGATCCAGAAGTTCCGGAATCTCATCCGGGCTTAAATAATCTCCACCTTTTTGCCGCTCCACGATCTGTCTGGCCGCATCAATCAGCTTGCCAGGCTTTACATCCCTTGGGCAGCGCTGTACACATGCGAAACAGGAAAGACATTTCCATAAGGACTTAGAGTTCACCAAAGCCTCAATATCTTCATTGATCACATAGGATACAAACTGATGAGGTTTGATATCCATCTCATTATAAGAAGGACAGGTGGCTGAACATTTGCCGCATTTCATGCACTTCAATGGATTGACGCCGCTGATCTCCTTGATCAGTTCCGCCTGTTTTTTCTCGTTCGTCACTTTACCTTCACCTCATCTTTCACTCCCAGAGCCTCTGCCAGAAGCTCTGTAAAATAGTAAACCGGCAGATCGGTCTGGGTATTTTTATTTAGATTATACATGCACAGCGGACAGGCCGTGATCAACATATCTGCACCGAATCCCTCTGCACTGTCCTCAATCTTCCGGCACATTTCCTTTGACATTTCCTTTTCTTTCAAAGATATGTACCCGCCGCAGCACTCATTCCTGTATGGATAGATCACCGGCTCCGCCCCGATAGCCCGGATAAAATCTTCCATGATCTTTGGATTTTCCGGATTATCGAAAGCCAGGATCTTTCCCGGTCTGAGCAGCAGGCATCCGTAATACGCTCCGATCTTTTTCCCGGTCAGCGGATTAACAACCTTTTCTTTTACCGTATCAAACCCGATCCGGTCACGGAGAACTTCCAGAAAATGAACCACATTCGTCTCCCCTCCATATGGTTCTTCCAGATCCATATAATTATTGGCCTTCGTGCGGATATTTTCTACATTCTTCATATCATCATTCACACGCTTAAGCACGTGATGACAGGCAGAACATAAAGTGACCAGATCCTGGCCTTTTTCTTTTGCATCGTTCAGCGCCCTTACAGAAGCCAGCTTTGTGGCGATCTCATCACTCCCCAGAGGATAAACGCCGCCGCAGCACTGCCATTCACTGATCTCCTCCAGTTCAAATCCCAGGGCTTTTGCAGAGGCTCTGGCGTATGCATCCAGATCCTCCGCTTTATTTTTGAGAGTACAGCCGGGGTAGTAACTGTATTTCATCATCGTGTTGCCTCCTTGTCTGCTCTTCTTAAATCTCAATCTGCGCGATCACGTCTTTGAGGACTTTCGCACTTTCCTGAAGCTTCTTCGTCTCTTCCTCCGTCAGATGCATCGGGATCTTGCCCTGCACACCATTTGGTCCTACCAGAGTCAGTGTACTTAAGCATACGTCTTCGATCCCATACTCTCCATGCATCATACTGGATACGGTAGCTACCGAATCAGAAGCAGCCAGCACAACATTACACAGCTGACATACTGCAACAGCCACCGCATAGAACGTAGCGCCTTTCTTTGCGATCACCTGTCCTCCTGACTTGTGTACATATTCCTCCATGGCTTCTTTATCCAGCTTTTCAAGTCCGGCCTTATCCTTCATCGCTTCATAGTATTCATCCAGATTCATGCTGGCGATATCTGCACCAGACCACGGAACGAAGGAAGAATCTCCATGCTCTCCAAACACGTATGCGTGGATGTTCTTCTGAGCCACATGAAAATGTTCCGATAATCCTGAACGGAGTCTTGCCGTATCCAGAACGGTACCGGAACCAATGATCTGATTTTCGGGAAGTCCGGAGATCCTGGTAAATACATAGGTCAGAACATCTACCGGATTGCTGACGATGATATACAGTGCATCCGGCGCTGCCTTTACGATCTCTGGAGTAATCTGCTTGATGATGTTTACGTTGGTCTGAGTAAGCTCGATCCTGGTCTGTCCAGGCTTGCGGGCAATACCGGAGGTAATGATAACAATATCGGAGCCTTCAGCGTCTTTGTAATCTCCGGCGATGATAGAAATCGGGTTTCTGAAACAGGTTCCCTGCTTGATGTCCATAACCTCTCCTTCTACCTTATCTTTGTTGATATCGATCAGAACAATCTCAGATGCAATGTCCTCTCCGGACAGCTTATATGCGATTGTTGCTCCAACACTTCCTGCTCCAATAATAGTGATCTTACTGCTCATAGTCTTCCTTCCCTTTCTTTTTAATTATAAAGTTTGATAATTTTTTATCATAATACCATATTGTTAATATTTTGACAAGTAGTGTTCTTATTGATTTTATCAAAATATGTTATTGATCTTTTTTATCATTCCCCTCTGAAATCCCACAGAGACTCCTGCCTGAGATCACATCATTCCAGTAATACAGGCTCTTTGTCTCTGCAACAAAGATCATATCCGAGAGTTCTGTCTTCCCCGGACAAATTTTCGGAAACAGATTCTTCTCTCCTGATAAAAAGTCAATCTGAAACCTTTTCGTCCGTTTATCATTCCAGATCGCCGCATAAAAAATATCTGCCTCTACCAGATCCTGGAACATATGGCTTCCATAACTGAGCTCCGGCATATATCCCACTGTCTTATCCGACACCTCGCAGATACCGGAAAAGCCGGATATATCCGAAAACTTCACCGGTACTCCCAGTTCCGGAGAGGACGTTCCAATCCTTCCCGGTGTCATCAGCAGGATTTTTTTGTTCTGTCCTTTATAATAGCGGTTAATGTCTCCAAGGGCATCTGCCACCTGGGACTTCATCTGGTAGGGATATTCATAATAGGCCCTGGCATCAATCTGGATCACCAGATCAATCGGCTTGATTACCGAGTTTCCCATGGAGGAATCCTGAAGTTCAAAGAAAACCTGATCTTCAGGCAGATCCGGAATCTCCACCTTCCCGTTCTGACTCCCTGTGTAAAGAGGTCTGCACTGCAGAAGATTTACCACAAAGTTTCCTGCTTCGTCCAGATTGACGGTATATTCAATATCCACAGGATTTCCATAGGCATGTTCCAATACTTTCAGCATGGTTTTCATAAAAGACGTAAATTCCTTATTCTCCAGCAGATGCTGGCAGGTCACAAACCAGACCTGTCTCCAGCGTCCCATCCGCTTTAATGCGTCTTCTGCTTCATAGTCTCTCTCCATAACTGCTTTTTTAAACCACAATGGCAGCTTTTCCAGCAGGAAATCCACCGGCAGGGTCTTCAGGCCATTGCTTTTTATGTCAAGCACGTCCATATTCCTCTGGCAAAACCGATGCTTGTCCGCAAGAGTCACATGAATCGACGCCTCTGGTTTATCCAGCCTTACAAGTCTTGGATAGTCATCCTCCGGGCGGTCTACCGCACGGGTTCCAAGGCCGGCCACAATCCGCAGCATCCCTGCCGACGGATCCATATCCGTTCCCCACTTATAGGCGCTGTAGCTGTAGCCTACTCCTGCTGCCGCCGGGAAAAAGTACGCTCCCTGATAGGACCCTGATACCCTCTGCACCAGTACTGCCATCTGTTCATCCTTATCTTCCAGTCCTCTCTGTCTGCGGTATTCCAAAGCAGACAAGTCCATAGTACTGGCATAGACAGTCCGTACCGCATTTTCAAACGCTTCCAGTCTCTCTTCCGGACTTCCCTGATTTACACAGAATACCGACTCATATTTTCCGGCAAAGGCATTCCCAAAACCGTCCTCCAGAAAACTGGAGGACCTTACGATGATCGGACTCTGTCCAAAATAATCCAGAAGGGATTTAAATTTTTCGCGGATATCATCCGGAAACGTTCCTGCAAGCAGGGCGTTCCTCAGATCTTCTGCTCTTGAAAAGTAACCGTCAGTTGTTCTCTGCGCGATCCTTGTCTCCCAGCAGTTATTGGCCACAATATAGGTATAAAACACGTCAGAACCGATATACCAGGAGTCATGAGGTTCCATCTCCTGTCTGTAATCCGGCATTTCTTTCTGGATAATCTTTCTTGCCAGCAGCATGCCGCAGGCCTTCCCCCCGATAGATCCGCTTCCTGCCATCCTGTCTCTCAGCAAAAAATAATCTCTTGGTTCAAAATATTGTCTGATCATCTCCTGCAGTCTGGGATCTCTTGTCATGGTACTTTCCAGGATCTGCTGCTGTGTCTCCTCCGAAAATTTTCCCTGCTGGTAATCCACCCTTGCCCTGGAAAAGAAGTGGTCATGGCTGTCCAGGCTCTGATCCTGCTCCCGGGTTTCTTCATCCTCCAGGATCTGATAATAACGGCTCATCGCCACACCATCTTCTACCGTCTGAAAGTATCCGTTTTTATGATCCACACAATGGGGAAGAAACATCTTAGGGGAAGATCGGTTCCAGACCTTCAGCGGTTTAAGATAAATCTGTTCCCCACAGGCATGTACATCCAGAAGAAGCTGTGTCGTATCCCGGATCCGGGATACTGTAGCAAAGGAATGTCTT
Source organism: uncultured Lachnospiraceae bacterium (assembly GCA_900553355.1). Classification (GTDB taxonomy): domain Bacteria; phylum Bacillota; class Clostridia; order Lachnospirales; family Lachnospiraceae; genus Merdimonas. The sequence goes on along the minus strand of USDK01000021.1, from coordinate 28,877 downwards.
CCCCTCAGGAGTGGAAAATAGGCCACCGTATCCAGAGAAAACAGATAGGGACAAATAACCCGGAAAAAATTCCCCATCATCAGATCGGTATACCATACGGACTGTAAGGAAGACAGGCTGTCAAACACATAAAATGCATCTCTCCCTTCTTCTGTAATACAGTTGTAAATATCCACCGTAAACGCCTCAAACCCTTTGTCCGGATCAAACTTACGAATCTTAAGTCCCGGCTGCGGCTCCAGAATTGGCTCATGTGAGGCAAAACGCATGTAGATCAGGTTCCTTCCGTCTTCGATTGCCTGTCTCGCAAAAGGCAGGGCAAAAAAACGGAACTCCTTAAGACTGCTGACCCTCCACACCACATTGTCACCCAGCCGGATACTATCCAGCAGTTCATCCATGTCCGGAAAGCCGCTCTGAATTTTGTCGAATGCTCCCATGAAACGACCTCCTAAAATAAGAAAGACGCGTAAAGCCAATGCTTACGCGTCTTTGCAGATTAAAATATTTTTATTATCTTTGTTTATTATAACAGACATTTTTTCTATTGTATAGTTTTAATTTTATCACTGATACGGATCACATCATTTTCTGTGATCACCAGATCCATCCGCTGATCATAAATCTCCATCGGGATTTCATTCACCATCATCTGCTGCCAGCAAAGAGCCGCCCTGGGAAATGACGTCTGCGCCAGATACCGGTCATAGTAGCCGCCGCCCTTTCCCAGACGCCTTCCCTGCGCATCGCAGGACATGCAGGGAATCACCGCCAGATCAATCTCCTCCGGGCGAATCGGCACACACGTTTCATCTGGCTCCAGGATGCCATAGTACCCTGCCTTAAGCTGGCTAAGTTCCTTGATCTCATAGACATGCATGATGCCCTTTTTCTGGCACTTTGGTACGCCGAGCCGCTTTCCTCCCTTAAGGATCTGTTCCAGCAGTGGACGGGTATTGATCTCTCCCGCCATGCCTACGTAGCAAAAAACAGTTTCCGCTTCCTGAAATTCAGGCAGCGCAGCCGCCGCATCCAGGATTCTTGCATCCGCCATATCATAGTAGGCCTCTGAAAGAAATTTCTGCCGTTCTTTTATTTTTTCTCTTAATCGTTGCTTTTCTTCTATAATACCCATAATAGTTTATTTTACCACTGCCGCATCCTGCCGGCAAGTCCTGCTATGCCGACTCCTGGCTGATCACACTGACTACGCTCTCCTTTCTCTGAGGCAGGTAGGCAAAATACGGTACAAGCACCCCTAAAAGCAGCAGCACCGGGAATACGACCAGCATAGGCCACAGGATAAAATGATACTCCATAAACCACATGCCGTCTGCAATGGCCCGTACCAGCGTCAGCGAAAGGAGACAGCCCCCTGCCAGGGATCCAAGGATCGTAAAGCCTGCATAATACAGTCCTTCCATCATCAACATGTGGATCAGTTGGCGTTTCGTCATGCCGATTGCCTCCATAATGGCAAATTCTCTTCTCCTGGTCACGATACCAGTCAGTGTAGAATTGATAAAATTCAGAATTCCGATCACAGCCACTACCATCGTCAGCACTCCGCCCACCAGCGTGAAAAGACCGGTCAGGCCGTCAAATTCATCCAGCCACTTCTGCTTGGACTCATAATGCATCAAAGGCTCCTGAGAGGTGGTGTAATTTTCCAGAAAGCTCTCAAACTGCGCCTCTTTTCCGTCTTCTACATCAAATTCATAGCTCATGAGATAATCAGGAGACTCCAGCCCGAGAAATACATCTGCCGTTGTATAGAAAGCAAACTCTGCTCCTATCCGGTTGGTCAGCCCATAATAGTTTTCTTTGATCAAAGACAGTATCTCAAACTCTCTTTTTTCCCCGTTATCCCTCACAAGCGTTACATGATCCCCGGCGTGATAACGGATCTCGTCTTCTTCCACCTGATCATTGTCATCTGTCGACACGGATCCAAGGACATACTTTCCTGTGGCAAGCTTTTCTTTGATCACTGACAGATCCGTCTCTCCCTCAAAGGGCTCTACCTTTTCCAGTGGATAGTCCTCCAGGCCATAAAACGAGACCCTGTAATTTCCATTTTCATCCTGATTATACAAGATCTTCTCAGATCCAAACATATAATAAAAATCGCCGTTTTCATCCACCTGTACGTTTTCCGTGGGCTGATACGTCTCAGCATCCAGAGCCACTCCGTTACTCAGGTAGAGCCGTCCGCCTCTCTCAAAGCCATCTTCTTCCTCACAGGCCTTTATAAAAGATTCACTTAAGTTCATCTCCTCGATCCCCGGCTTTACTCCAACATAATTACTGTTGAAATATTCTGCATTGGCGATCAGGAAATCGGATACCACAAATTTTTTCAGGAACTTATCCATATTAAAGGAGTTGGTCACCGAAAAAATACTGTTCAGAAGGATGACGGAAAGAGATAAGGAAAGGATGACAACTACCGTTCTCCCTTTGCTCCGGCCCAGATTGGAAAGCGCCATCCGTGCGATCCGGCCGCCGTCAGTACTCCGTTTTTCTTTTTTTCTGCCACCGGATTTCTCGGTATATCTTACCGCCTCTACAGGCGAGACCTTACCTGCGATCCTGGCAGGTCTCCTGGTGGATATCCAGACAGTCAGAAGGGTAAAGATCACAGCGCCTAAAAAGATCCAGGGATTCAGCGATACCACCACGTCTGATCCTGCATAGGCGCTTCGCTCCAGTACCAGCGGCACGATTCCTTTTCCGATGAAAAAGCCAAGCACCAGACCCAGGGGAATCCCCGCCAGGGACAGCTTCCACGCCTGCCGGCTCACGATGCGCCGGATCTGCCGTCCAGTGGTGCCGATGGTTTTAAGGAGGCCATAATAACGGATATCCTTTACCACTGAGATCTGGAACACATTATAAATGATCAGATACCCGGTCAGGAGAATGATCAGGAGGCCTCCCGCCACGGCGCCCATGGTTAACGGATCACTCTGTGCCCCATCAGAAACATAGGCCCAGTTGACATTGCTGGACAGATAATTTTTATCGCCTTCAGTCACTGAATAACCGCTTTCCGTAATCACCCGATCCAGCTTTTTCTGCAGACTAAATGAATTAGAAAAATTCACATCCATATCGATCCGTCCGGTCATAGATGCCTGGCTTGCCTGCAGTGCCTCCAGCTCTTCTGCTTGAGCCTCAAGATAAGCTTCTGACACGACCACAAATCCTACGTTCAGTGCAGCGTCTGCTTTCAAAATCCCTGTTACCGTAAAGGTACGTTCTTCTGTCACCGGATCCGCCTGTCCGAACTGTAGAGAAAGGGTAATCTTCTGGCCTGTCTCTTCCGGAACCCCCAGAAGTTCTAAAGTGGTCTCATCTGCCAGCACTTCATCTGCCTTCTCAGGCGCCCGTCCCTTTTCAATTTCCAGGAAACGGTGAGGATAATGATATTCCGGAACATACCAGAGTTCCACATGCCGTTTTAAAAATTCAGGATTGGCTACATTGTCCGCCAGCACCTCACAGGGAGCGCTTTCCTTGATCAGTGGATGATCCTTCAGATCTTCATACTCATCCATGGTAATATCCTTGATCACTCCATGGCTGTCACCTCCGGACTGCCGCATGGTCTGAAGCTGAAAGTTTTCCATGGAGCCAAGGCCGATCGTAAAAAGCGAAGTAAAAAGCATGGCCGTCAAGGCAATGGCCAGCACCGCGATCACATTTCTGGTCCGGCTGGCGCGGAAGCTTTTATCTGAAAGGTTCCGTATGACCTTCTGATTCTTTACCTTACGCATCCTGATCACCGCCATTCCTGATCCGGCCATCCTCAATCCGGATGATCCTGTCCGCCATCTGGGCGATCTCTTCGTTGTGAGTGATCATGACCACCGTCTGCCCGAATCTTGCGCTGGTCACTTTCAGAAGACTTAACACATCCTGGCTGGTAACAGAGTCCAGATTGCCCGTCGGTTCATCAGCCAGAAGGATGGCTGGCTTAGCCGCCAGAGCTCTGGCGATCGCCACTCTCTGCTGCTGCCCTCCGGATAACTGTGACGGCAGGCTGTACTTTTTGGACTCCAGTCCCAGGATATCGATAATATCCTCCACATAATTCTTATCTGCACGGTTTCCATCCAACTCTACCGGCAAAACGATATTTTCATAAACATTCAGTACCGGAACAAGGTTATAGCTCTGGAATACGAATCCGATCTTCCGGCGGCGGAAGATGGTAAGCTGTTCATCCGTCAGTTTGGAAATATCTTTCTTATCCACCCAGACCGTTCCGGAAGTAGGACGGTCCAGTCCTCCCAGCATGTGGAGCAGGGTAGACTTTCCACTGCCGGAAGTCCCCACTACTGCCACAAATTCTCCAAGTTCCACCGACAGGTTCACACCATCCAGTGCTTTTACCAGCGTGTCGCCGCTGCCATAATATTTCTTCAGATTCCTGGTTTTTAATATACTCATAGATGCCCCTCCTTATAGAATTTGTTTTTCTATAAGTCCACTATACCAGAAGAATCTTTCCACATCCTTTCTACAATCTGTCAGTTCTGACAGATTCGTTTGCCTCTTTGGGCAGATACAAAGAAAAGACGCTTCCTGCCTCTCTTCCAGAGGAGACTTTGATATACCCGCCTTCTTTTTCCAGGATCTCTCTTGCCAGGTACAGGCCGATCCCCACTCCTTCTTCCTGCTGCACCTTTTTACCACGGTAGAATCTCCCGAAGATCTGCGCCCGTTCTTCCTCCGGAATCCCTGGCCCCTGATCCTCCACCTCGACACAGACGTACAGTTCATACTCCCGGACCTGGACCCGGAGCCGGCTGCCTTCCGGTGAATATTTCACTCCGTTGTCTATAATATTTTCCAAGGCCTCAGAGGTCCACTTCCTGTCAAAACAACAGACCACGTCCCGATCACAGCTCACAGTCAGATGAACGCCCTTATCTTTCGCTTTCTTTTTCAGCATATCTGCCGCTTCCAGAACCATAGGGCTCAATTTTTGCCTGACCGGCTCTACTTTCAGAATTCCGGTCTCCAGACGGGACATTTTTACCAGCGCCCGGATCAGAAACTCCAGCTTTTCTGTCTGTTTTAAAATCTGAGCCGCCAGGGCTTTTTCTTCCGCATTCTCTGCCTTTTCTTCCAATAATTCTGCGTAGAGCAGGATATTGGCAAGCGGCGTCTTCGTCTGATGAGAAATATCTGATACTAAAGCGCGCATATTTTCCCGTTCTTTTCTGGTCTTCGCCACTGCCTGTTCCTGGCTGGTAAAATATTGCTTCCACCGGGCCTCCAGGCGGGAAAGTCTGGTCTCATCGTAGCGTTCTTCTTCAAACGTCCCGTCCATGGCGTCATCCAGCATTTCTTCCAGGCGCTCCATCGTACGCTTTGCCCCAATCTGAATCATGTCTGACTCCTCCTGACTCTTTCTATAACTACATCAGTCCTGCAAAGACTGCCGCTCCTGCCACCGTACACACTCCTGCCGCTACAATGGCCAGGCTGCTCATAGCTCCTTCAGTCTCCCCCATCTCCATCGCTTTTGCCGTGCCGATGGCATGCGCTGACGTGCCGATCGCGATTCCTTTTGCAATCGGATGGCGGATAGCAAAAAATCTGCAGATAGGTTCTGCTGCCATATTTCCCAGCACACCGGTAATGATAATCACTGCCGCCGCGATCTCCGAATATCCGCCCAGCTCATCTGCTATCCCCATCCCGATAGCCGTCGTAACCGACTTTGGCAGCAGCGTTACGTATTCTGCCTTTGACAGGCCAAACAGCACTGCCATCGCAAATACTGACGTCAGGCTTGCAAGGACTCCTGCAAAAATCCCGGTAAAAATAGCCGCATAATTATCCTTTAAAAGCTGCAGCTTTTCATACATCGGGATTGCCAGGCTCACGGTCGCAGGCGTCAGAAGATAACTTAAATACCTGGCGCTTTCATTATAGGTCTCATATTCCACCCCTGATACCAGCAAAAAAATAATGACCAGCGCGATGGCGATCATCAATGGATTGACCAATGCGTAATTCCACTTTCTTTTTATCAGAACTCCCGCACCATAGGCTGCCAGGCTTAAACATACACCTGATGCCGCCGAATTAAGAATCACATTCTCCAACACGTTTCTCTTCTCCTTTTTCCTGCCTGCTGATACAGGCATCTGTTACTTTTCCTGCAATGACCATGACTATAAAGGTTGATGTCACCGTAACCACACAAGCTGGTACAAGCATGGTCCGCACATGCCCCCAGGACACCACGATCCCGGCAGCAGCCGGGATAAACATCAGCGGCATAATCTCGATCAGAAACAGTCCTGTCTCCCGTACCGCCTCCACTTTGATCCATCCTTTTATCAGTGCCAGAAATAAGAGCACCAGTCCATATACACTTCCCGGTATCGGAAGTGGAATAAAATAATGCATGATCTCTCCAATGCAGGTAACACTCAGGATCACCGCAAATTGTTTTAAATATTTCATATCTGTTTCTCCCATACATACCCGATTCCATAAACCGTCTCGATCGGACGGTATTTTTCTTTTCCTGACAGTTTCCTGCGAAGCCTTCCTACTGCCACACTCAGGGCATTTTCTTCCACATATTCTGCCCCTCCGGGCCACAGGATCTCTGTCAGCTGATCTCTGGACAAAGTCTGTCCCGGATGGCGCACAAACATTCCCAGAAGCCTTTGTTCTGTCCTGCTCAGTTCAATCTCCTGTCCGTCTACAAAAAACTGCATAGCATCAAACCGGAACTGATAGTGTGAATCCTGATACTCCCCGTTTTTCTTCTTTCCCTCTCCTGTCCGGATACGGATCCTCTCCACCCTTGCCCTCAATGCCATCAGGCTGAACGGCTTGGTAATATAGTCATCCGCCCCCAGTGAAAAACCGGTGATCTCATCACTCTCCAGATCATTAGCCGTGATAAGAAGTACAGGAATCTGAGAGTATCGCCGGATTTCTTCTAAAAGCTCATAACCGCTGCCATCCGGAAGGTTCACATCCAAAAGCGCCATATCGATCTGATTCTTCCGCCAGCACTCCAGGCCTTCCGCCTTCGTATATGTCTGCCAAAAAGAAAGACCGTCCTGCCGAAGCGCAAGGGCGATCCCCTGGTTCAACCCTCTGTCATCCTCTACGATCAAAATCTGATACATTTTTTACACCCCCCTCTGGTTCTCCAATTCCGCAAAGTAAAAGCCGGAGCTGTTATGACAGCCTCCGGCCGCATTTTGGACAATATTCATAATCTTCATCCGTAGTAAATCCACAGTTCATACAACTCTTTCGGCGGCGCTGCCATCCACCCTGCCATCCGCCGGAAACCGGCTCTAAGTCCTCCGGACGGATCTCCGGCTCTTCTCCCCTGGCAATCCGCTTTCCTACTTCCGGATCCAGTCTGTATATCCTTCCGCAGCAGCTGGTCTGAACAAAATACTGTCGATTCCACTTAAAAATCGGAATAAAAAACAATGACAATGCCGTATAGGTCATATAGACCATATATCTGCCATACTGACCGCAGCCATTGCAGATCATCATCTGGCTAAAATGAAAATCTTTTCTGCCGTCAGAAATACCTATAATAAAAAACATATCTTTTTCCTTTCTATATTCACAAATCATATTCTAGTCGATATCATCTGTTTTCGCAAGTAGGCTTCATCCTTCCAGAAAGAATTTTTTGAAAAAACATTTGCCTATCTCTACAGATAGGTTTATAATCCTATGGGATAAAAAACTGTATTTATTATTAATAGAGAGGAACTACGGATAAAATGACGTTCATACGTTTCATTCTTATTATAGAAATCCTGATCCTGAATACCTATTCTTTACTACACTGCTGTCACAGAAAATATTCTCTCAAAAGGACAGTCATCGTGCTGCTTGTTTTTTCAGCAGCATTTTTTTCGGCAGGTTTTCTGCCATTTCGCTTTCTGACCGTGCGTCTGGACGGACGTTTTATGCTGACAGGTTTTCTGTATCTCATACCACTATATTACTTACTCAAAGAAAAGCTGTCCGTCCTTTTCACCTTAATGTGTTCCTGCTGGGTTTATACTCTGGGGGTCTTTATCTTTTCCTCAGAACTGACTGAAATACTTGCACCTGGCAGCGAAATCTTTACTCTGGGCGCCCAAAGCCTTATATTTTGCGCTACCTTCTATCTGTTCCAGAAACACATGATCGCGAAATATATCTTTGTCCTTCAAAACATGAGTTTCTTTGAAAAGAGATGGAATAAGTATATCGTACTCAACAGTGGATTTTACTTTTTGACACTTGTTCTTTTAAACAATGCATTCCTTTCAGGAAATGGTTCCCTGCTCAGGCTTGCTTCCCTGTTGCTTCTGATGGCCGGCATTTTTCTTTCACATTATATTTTTTATATGCTTATACTGGATTCTATCAGGCTGAGCCAGCTTAAGCACCGGGTCTGTCATGATTCTCTGACCGGTCTTAGGAACCGGATGCAATTGTGGGATGATCTGGATGCCTGTCTGAAAACCAGAAGTGCGTTTTCTGTCTTGTTTATGGACCTGGACCACTTTAAACAGATCAATGACCAGTACGGCCACATGACCGGTGATCTGTATCTTCAGCACTTTGCTGACACCAGTGCCCGAATCATCGGCAGTCAGGGAAAACTTTATCGATTTGGCGGAGATGAATTCATTGCTATTTATGATGGTGATATCCCCCGGTCCGTCATAGAAGGTCTGGAAGAATGCCAGGGATGGAACGCAGACGCTCCTTGTCCTTTTAATCATGTCAGTATTGGTTTCCTGCTGTGCGAACCGCCGCATAGAACGGATGTAGATACAATTATGCATCGGGTAGACGCTCTGATGTATCAACAAAAAAAGGAGAGACACAATCTATGAATCTCACCCTGTTTATTCAATATCTTCCTATATTAGAAGTTGGATTTTTTAACATGTTTTCAGTCTATAGCTGCTGCTACAAAAGGTATTCTCCTTTCAGAACAGTCCTGGTACTGGCTGCATATACTGCCTTTATGCTGGCATTTTTCATCTATTTTTCAGAAGTTCTTTCCTTCCGGGGAGATGGACGTCTGATGCTGGGAGGTCTTTTTTATCTCCTCATCTTTCATTTTCTGTATAAAGAAAGACTCTCTCTCCTTCTGACGATCACCTGTACCTGCTGGGTCTATACCATGGGGATCTTCTCACTTTCTGTCCAGCTTGCAGGTCTTTTTTCCTCTGGAAATATCCTGGTTCTTCTGCTGTCCGAGAATCTGCTGTTTTTGGTAACTATTTATCCTTTTTACCATCTGCTGATTCCCAAATATATCTTTGTAGCAGAGCATATCAAAACCTCCGGCACACGCTGGTATAAATATATCGCACTGAACAACTGTCTTACCTTCCTGACATTGGCTGTACTGCATGCATCATTCATCGCCGGTCCTGCCTCTGCTGTCAAACTGCTTACACTGCTGTCCCTGCTGGCAGCTACTCATCTGTCCTACTATGTTCTCTACAAGATCCTGCTGGATTCTATCAAAATGAACCGTCTGGAGTATACCGCTCTTCATGATGTCCTGACAGGCCTTGGAAACCGGGTTCAGCTGTGGGACGACCTGCAGACACGCTTGAAAACAAACCAGACCTTTTCTGTACTCTTTATGGATCTGGACCATTTCAAACAGATCAACGACCGGTATGGTCATATGACCGGCGACCTGTATCTGAAACACTTTGCCAGAATTACTTCTGAAGCACTATGGGACAGCGGCAGACTCTACCGCTTTGGCGGTGATGAGTTCGTCGCTGTCTATGATAACGTTGTTCCTTCTTCTGTGATCACAGATCTGAAAAAGTGTACGGGATGGGACACAAATGCTCCTTGTCCCTTTAACCAGGTAAGTATCGGTTCTTTTGTCTGCCGGCCTCCTCACACCCAGGATGTGGAGTCTGTCCTTCATCAGGTAGACCGTATGATGTATGCTGCCAAATCAGAGAAAAACAGTTAGTTTGCATCAGCTGCCTCATTTGCAGATCCAAGGGTGACATCCAGTGACTGCTCCTCATAACCGCTGTTTCCTCTTCTCTGCACGGTGATCTTTACCGTTTCACCAGAAGCATAGTACTGAAGCGTATCCTGCAGGCCTTCGATACTGCTGACGGAACGTCCGTCCAGTTCTGTAATGATGTCGCCCTGCTGGATTCCTGCCTTATCGGCCGGTCCTCCTTTTTCTACAGATGCTACCACGACTCCTGATGGAATATCATATTTTTCTTTTTCATCAGATGTCACGCTTGCGCCCTGGATTCCCAGATAGGATGCCTGGTCTTCACTGACTTTTTCTCTCGTCTCAAGTGTCATCAGATCCTGAAGGCTGGTCTCCGCTTTATTGATCGGGATTGCAAACCCGATATTATCGACGGTGGTTCCTGATGCGGTGGTTCCTGATTTTGCTTCATTGATTCCAATCAGTTCTCCATTCATATTCAGCAGCGCGCCGCCGCTGTTTCCCGGGTTGATTGCCGCATCCGTCTGAATCAGGCCGGTAGAATTGATGGTATTACCACTCTCATCAGTCAGGCTCAGGTCACGATCCAGTGCACTGACATACCCAGATGTTACAGACTGTCCATATCCAAGTGCATTTCCAATTGCAACCACCTGTTCTCCAAGCTTCAGGCTGTCAGAGTCGCCAATCGTCGCAATCTTAATCTGATTCATCGTATCCGTCGAAATATCCGATAATTTTACTGCTACAACTGCCAGGTCATTGTCGGAATCTGTTCCCTTGACTTCCGCAGATACCGTACTTTCATCTATAAATCCAACCGAAAGGCTGGTTGCTCCTTCTACCACGTGATTATTGGTTGCAATCAGAAGCTCGGTATCGTTTTTTCCAACGATTACTCCTGTACCAGCTCCTTCTACTTCAAACTGCTGTGTGCCGCCGAAAAAGCTTCTCATCTCTTCCACTGACATTGTTGAGATCGTAACTACCGACGGCATCGCGTTCTCGGCTACTTCTTCTACACCGCTGCTGTCTGTAGAATCATCTGAGGAATCTCCATCCGATGTATCTGTACTGGAAATATGATTCTGTCTGTATACCCGGTTTGCAGCTGCATTGACTCCGTACATGGTACCGCCTGCAATCAATCCGAATACCAATGCCATCGCTACGACCATTCCCCATTTTTTCTGCAAAGGAGACATCTTCTTCTTCGGTTTCTTCGTCTGCACCGGCCGAGGCTGTGCAGGCTGATTCTCTGTTTTTACGCTTTCTGCCGTTTTTTGTGTATTTTCTGCTTTCTCATTATTATCAGTCACTCCTGCTTCGTAGAAGTTCCCGTTTTGATTCATCTCATCTTTCATTATCATGCAACCTCTTTTCTTCCCGGAAAATCTTTTCCTTTTCTTTTTCGAGGTTGATTATAAACATTTTCTGTGTTGAATCTGTGAAAAAATTATTACACTTTTATGTCCAGCTTCCCACAGGCCGGATACTGATTTCACCGGAAGACAGATGTTCCTCGCTTCCATCGTCATAACATACCACCAGATGGCAGTCCTGATCCACATCCAACACCCTTGCCTTTTTTCGTTCCCCAGGTGTCAATACATAGACTTCTCTTCCTATAACAAAGCTCCTGTTCCGGTATTCCTGTGCATAGTCCTTTTCTGTCTCTGTATAATAAGAAAAAAAGCTGTTTAGGAATTCTGCAGCCAGACGAATTCTTACATCTTCTTCTTTTTCTGGAAATATGGTTCCTGCCACTGCTCTTATCTCTTCCGGAAATCCTTCCTCCGGAGGAAATACATTAAATCCAATCCCCAGAACAATATAAGAGAACTCCGCATTATGGCTTCCCATCGATGCCTCCGCCAGAATTCCACATACCTTCTTTCCTTCCATATAAATATCATTAACCCATTTGATCATCGCTTTTCTTCCAGAGACTGCTTCTATCGCCTCACACCCGGCCACCGCCGCAATCGTAGTGACTTTTAGGGCCTGCTCGGCTGACAGACTTCCCGGACGCAGAAGAAGACTTAGATAAACACCCGTATCAGAAGGGGAATAGAACTTTCTTCCCAGCCGTCCTTTTCCTCTCGTCTGGGCTCCAGCAATCACTACGCTGCCTTCCGGCGCACCGTTCTCTGCTTTTCTTTTAAGCTGTGTGTTTGTAGAATCCACCTCCGGCAGAACGCAAAGATTTAAATCTTCACACTCTTTTGTCAGATACTTGCGGATCTGTTCTTCTGTAAAAGTATCTGTATGATCAGCCATAAGATTACCTCCGTCTTTTTATGCAGCCAATACCCCAGCCGTTTTCAGCTGTCTGATGCACTTTTTTCTGACAAACCAGAAGCAGACTGCCTGCATGGCAATCGTAAAAATCCATGAACCCGGATAGGAAATAAACAGAAAATATAAGGACCTGTGCTGTGGGAAAAACACATAGACCCAGAGGATCCTGGTCCCTACCGTACCAATCACCGACAGTACCATCGGCACTGCCGAATGCCCCATCCCACGCAGTGCCCCAGGGATCAGATCCATGATTCCGCAAAGGAAATAGGGAACTGTTGTAATCGAAAGGATCTCCAGCCCACACTGGATTACATCCGCCTCTGCCGTGTAAATTCTTAAGATATGTGAGCCAAACACATAGGCCCCGACTCCCAGCACTCCAGACACGCCTGCGGACAAAACCATGCAGTCTAAAAGCACTCTGTCCATCCTTTTCTGTTTTCCAACACTGTAATTCTGACTGGTAAAACTCATGCACGCCTGTGTCACTGCGTTAACTGACACATAGAGAAATCCAAGAATATTGTTGGCCGCCGTATACCCTGCCATTGCAGTCGACCCGAATGAATTAACAGAGGACTGTAGAAGGGCGTTTGAAAAATTAATGACCGTACTCTGAATCCCAGCCGGGATCCCAACCTGAAAGATCCGCTTCAGATATACTCCTTTGATCCTCAGTTTTGAAAACTGAAGCTGATAACTCCCTTCCGATCTGTGGAGACACCGCATCACCAGGATACTGGAAATCATCTGAGATGTCACTGTGCCGATGGCCACTCCTGCTACGCCAAGAGGAATTACGATAACCAGCAGAAGATCCAGCACTACATTGGCCATCCCTGCCACAGCCAGAAACATCAACGGCCTCTTGGTGTCTCCTACTGCTCTTAAGATTGCCGCCCCATAATTATAGAGCATGAAAAAAGGCATTCCTAAAAAATAAATCCTCATATATAATGCCGCCTGATCAATTACATCCCCGGGCGTATCCATCAGACCCAGAGCTGCCCTGGCAGTTCCAAAGCCGACGAATGCCATTACAATTCCGCTGATCAAGGCAAGTGTAATCGCCGTATGTACCGCCTCTGACATCTCTTTTTCACGTCCTGCCGCATAATATCTGGCTGCCAGGACATTGGCTCCCAGAGAAATTCCGATAAACAGATTGGTAAAAATATTGATCAATGCTGTTGTGGCTCCTACAGCTGCCAGAGCCTGACTTCCGCTGAACCTTCCCACGACGATGATATCTACTGCATTAAACATCAACTGCAGAATACTGGAAAGCATCAACGGGAGCGAAAAGGAAATTAATTTATCCATGATCGTCCCGTTGCACATATCAATCTCATATTTATTCTTTTTCAACGTTATCCCTCCATCATGATCAATACCAGAAAATCGAATTTTCGCCTTGATTATCTTACTGCTTTCTCACTTCTGCGTCAAGAGCGAAAAAAAGAGCCGGACCCGGCCCTTTTTTGCATCATTTATTCTGCCTGATTGCGGTAAATAATGGTCACCACCCAATAGATTACCCCAGCAACCGGACTTTACAATTCCGCAACTATCAAATTTTTTACTTTTCTCCAATTCTTCTGTGATAATCTTCAATCATAGAGTCCAGCGTAATCCCTTCCATTGTCTGCCGGATAGAATCCGCGATTTCCCGATAAGGCTCCTGCAAAACCTGCCGGATATTTTGCGCTACCGGACATTTGTTTCCCTCACAGGAATGAATCCCGATCAATGAAGAAAGTCCGTCTGGTTCCATTGCATTGTAGATCATATACAGTGTGATTTCTGAAGGATCCTTACACAGTGCCGCGCCTCCTGTGCCGCGGGTCACCGTAATCATTCCTGCCTTTTTCAATGCACTGAACACGTTGCGGATCACAACCGGATTACATTTGGTGCTCTGTGCCAGCAGCTTACTCGTAACACGGACTTTATCATTTGCTTCATATATAAAAATCAGACAATGCACCGCTATTGAACATTTCATACTAATCTGCATCAGATCACCCTTTCATAATACATCCGTACCGATGTAATTCTTGACTTTACACCTGTTTGATGCTATGCTTTTCACATGGATGTAAAGTCATCTTTTACATCTTCACATTTTACATGGTCTGTCGGCAGATTGCAAGCAGACACCTGTGTTTTTGAATTATGAAAAATATAGATTGGAGGACTTGATCATGAAACTTTATGAGATTTATTTCAGCCCAACCGGCGGAACACAAAAAGCAGCTGACATGATGGCACATGAACTATCAAAAGATATTCTTCCTGTAGACCTGACAGACAGCACAGTTGACTTTTCTTCTATATCCCTTTCTGAAGAAGATACTGCCCTGATCGCAGTACCGTCCTATGGAGGACGTGTGCCGGAACCAGCTGTTAACCGCCTGTCCTTAATCAAAGGCAATGGCGCAAAAGCCATTCTTCTGTGTGTCTATGGCAATCGAGCTTACGAAGACACTCTGGTTGAGCTGGAAGACAGCGCCAAAACAGCTGGATTCCATATCCTCTCTGCTGCCGCTGCAATTGCCGAGCATTCCATCGCCCGTCAGTTTGCCGCAGGTCGTCCGGATGAAAAGGATCAGGCGCAGCTTTCCGGCTTTTCCAGACAAATCCTTGAAAAAATCTCTTCCGGCGATATGTCCGAACCTTCTATTCCTGGTGACCGTCCTTATAAAAAACGCGGTGGTTCCGGAATGGTTCCAAAGCCCGGCAAAAACTGCGTAAAATGCGGCTTATGCGCTAAAAAGTGTCCTGTCCAGGCCATTGACAAGGATGATCCTGGCAAAACGGACGGCAATCTCTGTATCTCCTGTATGCGCTGTATATCCGTCTGTCCGCATTCTGCCCGAAAGTTAAATCCAGTAATGCTTGCAGCCGTAAATACCATGTTGAAGAAAGCCTGTTCCACACGAAAAGAATGTGAATTATATCTCTAATGTCTGATGTCTATGGAAAATTTATCTTTGATGTATGAAAACTGTACTTTGTGTCCTCGCATGTGCCGCACAGACCGCCGGCGAAAGCCGGGGCTGTGTGGACAGGGCACATCTCTGAAAGCCGCCAGAGCAGCGCTTCATTTCTGGGAAGAGCCTTGCTTGAGCGAACACGGTGGAAGCGGAGCCGTCTTCTTTTCCGGGTGTACCCTCAGATGCTGTTACTGCCAGAATTATAAAATCAGCCAGGAGGGACTTGGAAAGGAAATTTCTCCTGAAAGGCTGGGCGAAATCTTTCTCAGCCTCCAGGATAAGGGCGCCAGAAATATCGACCTGATTACTGCCACCCATTTTCTTCCTTCCATCCTGCCTGTTCTCGACAAAGTAAAACCCTATCTCCATATCCCCGTCGTATATAACTGTGGAGGATATGAACGAGTCGAAACACTGCGGATGCTGGAAGGATACGTGGATATATATCTTCCGGATCTAAAATATTTTTCTCGGGAAATATCAAGAAAATATTCCGGGGCGCCTGACTATTTCCAGTATGCCTCCCAGGCTATACCAGAGATGATCCGGCAATGTGGCAAACCTATATTGGACAAGGATGGTATGCTTGTGCGTGGTGTTCTCATCCGCCACATGGTTCTTCCCGGTCAAACAGAGGATTCTATCCGGCTGCTTCACTGGATGAAAGAAAATCTGCCGGAAAAAAGCTGGCTCATCAGTCTGATGAGCCAGTACACGCCTTTTTACCACGCCGGAAAACATCCCGAGATCAACCGGAGACTTACCACTTATGAATATCAGAAAGTGCTGGACGCCGCTCTGTCTCTTGGACTTGATCAGGGATACATGCAGGAACGTACCAGCGCAAAAGAAGATTACACGCCTCCCTTTGATCTGGAAGGTTTGTAGGTTTTCCTTTTCCTACTTTTCATCACACACCTGGAAGATGTAGAACTTCAAATAATAGGAATCCCCAGCACCCCACAAAATAGGGTGGTCCGGTGACTGTGTGCGGAATTCTACCTGCCGCAGCCTTTTATGTACATTCTGCGCAGCCTGCCCGATCGTCTTGGTAAACAATTCGTAATCCATGAAATGGGAACAGGAGCAGGTAGCAAGATATCCGCCGTCTTTTACCAGCTTCATCCCTCTTAAATTGATCTCCCGGTATCCCTTTACCGCCTTCTTCACGGAATTTCTTGATTTCGTAAATGCCGGGGGATCCAGGATCACAACATCATATTTTTCTCCCTGTTTCTCCAGTCTCGGGAGCAGATCAAATACATCCTCGCAGATAAATTCCACCCGGTCTTCCAGCCCGTTCAGTTTTGCATTTTCCCTGGCCTGCAAGACCCCCAGCTCTGAGGCATCTACACCCGTTACATGTACGGCTCCGGCCGCTCCGGCATTCAGCGCAAAAGATCCTGTGTGAGTAAAGCAGTCCAGAACTCTGGCTCCCTGACACAGTTTTGCCGCTGCCCGGCGGTTGTATTTCTGATCCAGAAAGAATCCTGTTTTCTGACCGTCTTTCACATCTACATAATAACGGACTCCGTTTTCCACGATCTCAACCTTTGTATCAAAGGGATCGCCGATGAATCCTTTATATCGCTTCATCCCCTCCTGCTCACGTACTTTCGCGTCACTTCTCTCATAGACGCCTCGGATATGGATGCCGTCTTTTTCCATGAGGTCTTTTAAGATGGCAACAATCTTTTCCTTAAAGCGGTCTATCCCAAGGGCCAGCGACTCCACTACCAGAACGTCTGCAAACTTATCTATTACCAGGCCCGGCAGGAAATCTGCTTCCCCAAAAATGACCCGGCAGCTGGAAACATCATCCATCACCTTTTTCCGATACTCCCAGGCATTCTGAACACGCATACGAAGAAAATCTTCCGTAATTTCTGTATCCCTGTTTCTGGTCATCATACGCACCAGAAGCTTCGAGTGGCGGTTAATAAATCCCCTGCCCATGGGATATCCGTCAAAATCATGAACCAACACGATATCCCCGTCCCCGAAATCCCCTGCGATACTCTCCACCTCATTATCATAGATCCATGGACCGCCCTGCTTCAGCATGCGCCCTGCGCCTTTCTTTAATGTCACGATTGCTTCAGACATACTGTTCCTCCCTATTTAACTGTCATTCTATAGCCTGTGAAATAAATTATATCTAATCCTCAATACAGCGTCAATGTGCGGATTCCGTTTCCTGCCTAAATAATTCATGGTTTGTCAAAATCGCTGCTGTAGCGGCAGCAATGATATGACTTATTAAGACTGCAATCCAGATTCCATTTAATCCCAGACCATAATTTGACAATATCCATGCCAGCGGCATTCTTATAACCATATAGTACAGAACCATGCATAGCATACTTTTTTCCGGCTTTCCCATTCCGTTCAGACTTCCCAGGAAACAATTCGTAATAGTATTTAGTACATATCCGATGCCAACAATCCTGAAATAGGTGCCGACAATCGATGCGGCTGCATCGCTGTTTACAAACAGATGGGACAGTGGATCAGAAAAGAAGACTACAAAAACAGACAGTATCAGTAATACGGCTGATCCATACGCTAATGAACTCTTTATGTATTCTTTTGCTCTGTCATATCTTTTCCCTCCCACACATTGGCCTGCAATACTTGTCAGCGCCATGTTGAGAGCCATTGCAGGATAGAACAAAATTGTTTCCAGTTTCCCCGTAATTCCATATGCCGCTAATGCAGAAATCCCATATCCTGTAACAAGCGAAGTGAGAAAACTGGTACTGATTGCAGGTATACTCTGCTGGAATGCAGAAGGAACCGCCTTTTCAATAAAGGGAATAATCAGGCCTTTATCGAAAAGCGAAAGGTGAAGTGCAAAAAGTTGTTTTCTATATAAATATATAAGCATGAATACCAGGCATAATGTCTGAGACAAGACTGTTGCAACAGCCGCACCGTCAAATCCCATAAAGTGTATGAACAACGGATCTAATCCTGCATTCAGCACGGTACAGATCAACATTGCAATCACCTGAAATATACTGTTCCCAAAGCTTCTTAAAACCGCCGTAAAATAGCAGTACAGATAAACCGCCAGATACCCGAGAATATAAATCGCCAGATATTGATAAGCCGGCTGCATCACTTCATCCGGTGTATGAAGCAGATGAAGAATCGGCTTTAGCGTCAACTCCAGCAATACAGTTACACCCAGTGAAAATAGAACAGCAATAATTAAAGACGTCACGATAATTCTATCCGCTTTATTTTTTTCATTTGCCCCGACTGCCTGTGACAGCAAAATAGACACGCCATTAGTTGCTCCCATCGCAACAGAGCTGAGAATTAAAATGACCGGCGTCGAGTTTGTCAGAGCCGCATAGGCCGTTTCTCCCAATAAGTTGCCAATCCAGAGACTATCCACAAGATTATAGGCCATGTTCAGGATCATTGCGGCCATCATCGGCAGCACCATCGCTGCCAGACATTTCTTCGTATCTCCTTTAATAAAATCAATCTCCATATTCATAATATATCTCCTCCTTAATGAATGAATATTAGTCATTTATCGGGTCTAAATATTTCCCTGCCATATCCGGCAGGGAAAAACTGATATTTTTTATGAAAAACTCTTCATCAATTCAAGCAAAAATCTACGAATCCGATTTACTCTTTCATCGGCAGCAAGCTTCTGATCCAGCAATACTCCCAACTGCCCATACACACAAAATGAAGCCATGGTCTTTACATCCTGCACATGGATGTTTCCCTGATCTCTGGCCGCTGCAAGCAACTCCTCAACAACAGGCTGCAGCTTTGAACAGATCTTAAGAGAAAGCTGATCATGGAATTTCGCATTGCCCTCCCCATGACATATTTTCTGCGTATAGCTGCCGTCATCTTCTGCCTCCAAAAAAGTAGGCATATTCTTAATTATTTCCGGCAACGACATTTGGGAATCTAAAGCGCTGCAGATCTCATCAACCTGTCTCTGGGCATATTGGTCAAGCGCAGTATCAAATAATTCTTCTTTTGATGAAAAATAGCGGTAGCAAAGCCCCTGCGCCACATTCATCTCCTTTGCAATATCCGAGATCGATGTCTTTTCATATCCCTTTTCATAAAATACCTTCACCGCAGTGTCAATGATTTCCTGACGTCTCTCCTCTGGTGCTTTGGTAACTCTGGTCATAATAAAGTTTCACCTCTTTTCTTCCTGCCTCATGAAAGAATATAGCATATTTTGCTCAATCCGTCAATGAATTTTATTCATTCATTAAAATGTACCTTTTATTTATTGATTGATAAACTTGTTAATCAAATCAGCTGCAGATTCCGCGTTCGACAAAACCGCCGGATGACCGCCGGTCTCAAAAATATGTATCTTCCCATTCTGTACAAGCTGGTTCATCTCCAGGTATTCCTCCTCTATATCCCGGCGGCACATATCGTCCTGACGGCTTCCCAGGAAAAGGATCGGTGTACGCAGCATTTCTAACGGCTTGACAAATAAAGGGAGATGATCCGCGGCACATTTTAAAAGCGCCTGGGTATTAAGGTCTACTACCCTTTCCCAGTCTTTTCCCTGACACCATTCATAAAACTGCCTTGCCTGCATGTCCTGTTTTGCAGAGTTTCTTTCTTTCACCAGGTCTTCCGCAAAGGTTTCATGTAATGTTCTGCCATCAAAGCTGTCCGCAATTACTCTGTCGATAAGATCCGGGCGTTTCAGCGCTGTGTTAACGGCAACCCATGCTCCGCCGCTTGTTCCAAGAAGACTGACTTTCTCCATCTTCAGATGCTCAATCAGGGCAACGATTTGTTCCGCCTGAGTGACCCACAGATTATCCGGAAACCCTTCTACTCTGTCTGAGTGCCCGTTCCCCAGGAAATCCAGAAGAATTACCCGAAAATTTTCCTGATATAATGGGAGCAGTGGTTCAAACATCCTCGATGAGGCTGTATCGCCATGCAGCATAATAAGTGGTCTTCCCTGACCAATTTCTTTATAAAAAATCTTTTTTGACTGATACTTAAAATGTGACATCTCTTTGCCTCCTAATCGTCTGCTTTTCCTTATCCGATCAGCAAGGCGTAATAACAAAGCTCCGCCTTGCCATTACAATGTAACAAAAATACCCATCTTGCCATCTCCTTTCTGATGATCTATTTTCATTATATCGTACGCGGTCTGCGATTGGAACTATATTTATTTCCTATTTTTCTTCAACTGTTCTATATGGCCTGACTGAATGGCTCTAATATTTTCCCTGATCCTCTCTTCCGGCCAGTCCCACCATTTTAACTGGAGCAATGTTTCTATCGTTTTTTCATCAAACCTTCTGTGTATTACTCTCGCCGGGACGCCGCCCACTACCGTATAGGGCGGCACATCCCTGGTAACCACGGCCCGGCTGCCGATGACCGCTCCATCTCCAATCGTTACCCCGGACAGAATGACCGCCTCAAAGCCAATCCATACATCATTGCCCACTATAATATCTCCTTTGTTGTCCCAGGCTTCCGTGACATTTTCCTTCTTAAGCCCCCATTCTTCGTAAAACAGCGGAAAGGTATAAGTAGACAGCGACGTCATCGTATGGTTGGCGCTGTTGAACAAAAACTTCGCCCCACAGGCAATAGAGCAGAATTTCCCAATCACTAATCTGTCCCCGTTGATTGGATAATGATATAAAACATTATTTTTCTGGAAGTCTCTTGGATCATTGATTAAATCATGATAGATTGTATAATCTCCGACTTCGATCCCCGGATCAGTGATCATGTTTTTCAGATAAATCGTCTGTGTGTCCCCTGTTCGTGGATATACCTTGCCTGTCGCAGCCATTTCTATCTCCTCCTTCAATTTCTAATCTAAAACAATTTTATCTTCCGGCAGGCACATCCTCAATCTACAGAACATTACAGAGCTGTTTCGTAAAAAAGAGAGCCTCCTTTGCGGAGACCCCCATTCTTATTTCTGATAAATAATTTTTCTGATGGCAGACATCGAAAGGCAGTAACGACTGGCCAGTTTTTCTACAGATATCCCCTGGCTATATTCTGATGCAATCTTTTGATTGCGTCTTCTCAATTCCTCTCGATAACCGGACAATTCTCCCCATGCTCTTCGCTGTTCGTCCTTTGCAGGAACATAAATATATCCCGCCTGGATATATTTTTGCAGTTCTTTTACAAGTTCCTCCGGGAGAATTGTATTTGCGTTTTTATATTTCATATGCAGGCTTCCTCCTTGATTTATCATTAAATCCAGGCAGCAAAGCCAGCTTTTTTTGGCAGCGACTAGTTTTTGTTCCTCCACGCAAGTGTCGCGCCTTCTACCGGCTTTGCGTGGAGCCATGCATCGTTGCGCCGTTTTTTATTTTTACACATCATTTTCACCACCATAAATATCATATCTGCAGGCATCATTATAACATCCTCTCTCCTGTTTTTCCAGTCTCGTAAAAAACGGAAAGGACACCGCCCCAATCAGGCACACAAGCAGGCCACTCGGCAGGAAAACGAAATACGGCCTGTCTGAAAAGAAGTCAAATAATGCTCCATAAATCACCTGTCCCACAGGCTGAACGCACATGGAAAGCGTAAAGACGTAAGACATAACCTTTCCCATTAAAGCTTCCGGCGTCCGCCCCTGGATAACTGTAATGGAATATGTGGAGAACAGACTGCATCCAAACTGACATACGCAGAACATGAGCAGTAAAATCGTATATCGTCCGACCGGTCCCAATGGGAAAATAAAGGCCAGTCCCACTGGGAAAAGGCAAAGTCCAAATCCCACAAATACCATGGCAAGCCATTGCAGCTGCAGTTGCTGTGCCATCACTCCCACAAACATACTTCCCAGTATTGCCGCAATCCCCATTGCGCTTTCCGCCGCTCCATAGTGTTCTGCTGAAAGGCCAAGCACTGTGCGAACCAGATAGGGAAATCCTACTACAGCCGTTCCGGCGACAAAAAGACTTACTGATGCGGCAAGCAGCAGCAGTTTAAGGATCTCCGGCTGCTCTTTTCGAAGAAACTGTGCGGTGGCTTTGAAATCTTCTCTCACAATCTCCCGGATACTCATATGACACTCTATTTTCTGATAATTCAGCTTAATAAAGTATTCCAGAAAGGCTGTAAGGAAGAAGCAGACGGCCGTTCCCCAAATGACTGGTAAAAGTCCAAATACTGTATAGGCAACACTTCCCAAAAACGGTGTGATCAGCGATGTAACCGCCTGCACCTGGCTGACTGCTGCATTGCCCTTCACCAGCAGACTACCGGAAAGCATCTGGGGAATGCAGGCCTGAACCGTGGGAGACTCAAATGCCGCAAATATGGAAAGCATGATCATCAACGCCCCGATTGTAAAAATATCGTGTCCGAAAGGCAGAATCACTCCTGCCGTCAGAACGGATATTCCGGAAAGAGCGTCCAGTGCCACCATAATATTCCGTCTATTGGCACGGTCAGCCAGAATGCCCCCAAACGGTGAGAAAAGAATCGTCGGAATCATGGAGGCAGCCAGCAGTGCCGCAAACACAGAAGCAGAACCCGTCTGCTCCAGTACATACATGGAAAGGGCAAACTTCAAAGTGTAGTTTCCCAGTAATGAACTGATCTGCCCTAAGATTAAAAATGTGAAATTACGTGTAAACAGTTTTTGCTTCTCCATACTTTTCCCCCATGCTTTCGTATTAATTTTACATACCTACCGAACGAATGTATTTGATTAAAATAAAATTGCCGTTCAGGCAATTCTATTTTTCTTCCGGAATCTGATCCACGAATTCATTCACCAGTTTCCACAGGCTGTCATCCAACAGCGACACTCCCATCTTCTCCAGCATATCTCCCAGAAATCTGAATTTGTGGTGCATTTCTTCTTTCGTCGCCGGAAAAACCGAGGGCAGAAACCATAAGCTGGTGAGCAAAGGCAGCAGCTCCGCAATCTCCTTTGTATATTCCGTATGGATCGATCCGTCTCGATTTCCCTCTTCCAACAGTTCCAGGAAATAAGGGGTCAACACCTTTCTGTTTGAAGTGATCATTTCTACCAGAAGTTTCGGGTTCTGCGTGATCGGGATCGCCTGGATTGTCAGATTCGTACGCTCTGTATCACTCTGATTGAGACGTATAACCTCACGCAGCTTTTCAAGACCGTTTAAATCCGTTCTTTTTCGCACAAGTACAAAAGGGTTGTTGGCAAAAAACATCCGGTCACTCACCGCGTCCAGGATCTCTTCCTTTGATTTAAAATGGTGATAAACCGCTCCTTTTGTGAGGCCTCCCAGCTCATCCACAATATCCTGGATTGTCGTATTATCGTAGCCTTTCTCCAGAAAAAGACGCTGAGATACATCTAAAATACGTTCTACTGTAATTTCCGGATATTTATTGCGTGCCATGGCATGATCCCCTTTTACATTCTTTTGGTATGTATAAAGTAACATACCAAAAGAATGTTTGTCAAGAGGGTCTTTATTTCAAAGGGTTTTTAGCCGATTCTTTTGCATGTCTAGGTACGTTTTTTAATCCACCTCAATTTTTTCTGTTTTCATTAGTACGAAAAAGTATGTTATCATATACCCTTTCAATTCATGCCCTCTCGGGGAGGTCAACCATACAGGACAACGGATAAGGCCGGAGAACAGATCTTTCAATTCACGACCTCTCGGGGAGGTCGACTTTTGCTAATTCGGTCGCCATTATCCATCACCTCTCCTTTCAATTCACGACCTCTCGGGGAGGTCGACAGCGATGGTCATTACGTTCTCCTTTTCTATGTCCTTTCAATTCACGACCTCTCGGGGAGGTCGACCCTTGAGAACAGCATGGAGAAAATTCGCAAGAAAGCCTTTCAATTCACGACCTCTCGGGGAGGTCGACGGGTGACGGCGCCGTATACGGAAGCAGAACTGGCTTTCAATTCACGACCTCTCGGGGAGGTCGACCTTTTCTTCTGTAAGTTCCTCAAATTTCAGACCTCTTTCAATTCACGACCTCTCGGGGAGGTCGACGAAATCACTCCAAGGGTGAACGAGGCTATTGGTCAGCTTTCAATTCACGACCTCTCGGGGAGGTCGACCCTCTCTTTCGTACCCTTACATTGAGAATATATCTTTCAATTCACGACCTCTCGGGGAGGTCGACCATGTCGCGTGCGGATGCTCCGCGCCGAATGTGTCTTTCAATTCACGACCTCTCGGGGAGGTCGACGCAATCCGGCATATCATCGCAGTGGTCATTTGCATCTTTCAATTCACGACCTCTCGGGGAGGTCGACGTGAATAGCCTGAAAACCGCCGAAAAGGCGTTAACTTTCAATTCACGACCTCTCGGGGAGGTCGACCCAGATACAGCATTTCCTGCAGCTGGCTCTTTTCCTTTCAATTCACGACCTCTCGGGGAGGTCGACGATATGGAGTACTCTTCTTGGGATAAGTCGAAAATCTTTCAATTCACGACCTCTCGGGGAGGTCGACATCAGCAATTTAAGGATATCGTTGAGGCTGATATCTTTCAATTCACGACCTCTCGGGGAGGTCGACCAGGATAAGCCGGACAATCAGCGAAGCCAAAAGACTTTCAATTCACGACCTCTCGGGGAGGTCGACGATAAGTCCAATCAGACGGCTTATTGAAGAGATCTTTCAATTCACGACCTCTCGGGGAGGTCGACAGAACAGTATTCACTGCGTGGGCTCTTTGAAACCTTTCAATTCACGACCTCTCGGGGAGGTCGACCCATCATTCGGTATTTCGATTTCAATTGTTTTACTTTCAATTCACGACCTCTCGGGGAGGTCGACTGCTTGTCGATGATATGAGATAGTTCTTTCGCCCTTTCAATTCACGACCTCTCGGGGAGGTCGACCTGCATGTCAGTCCTCCTAATCAACATAATCTGTCTTTCAATTCACGACCTCTCGGGGAGGTCGACTTTCTGACATTTAAAGGAGAAGATACATGAAAAAGAACTTTCAATTCACGACCTCTCGGGGAGGTCGACGAGAAGTTCCTTGCCCTTGAAAATAACGTGGATCTTTCAATTCACGACCTCTCGGGGAGGTCGACTTATCGGCTTGTTCACTGATATGTACGGCATGGTTCTTTCAATTCACGACCTCTCGGGGAGGTCGACACAATCCCATCCAGTAATGTCTTTGAATTCCTTCTTTCAATTCACGACCTCTCGGGGAGGTCGACCACTGCTCCATATCAACTACCTCCCCGTACTTCCCTTTCAATTCACGACCTCTCGGGGAGGTCGACCAGCCATTTTGTTCCTTCCGGATGATCTTCTGCCTTTCAATTCACGACCTCTCGGGGAGGTCGACCATTCCCGTAGTCCATTGAATCGCCTGAAATTACATCTTTCAATTCACGACCTCTCGGGGAGGTCGACCTTTTCTCCCTTCTCAATTTTCCTCTTGTGCCTCTTCTTTCAATTCACGACCTCTCGGGGAGGTCGACACGCACTGCCCTATCTTCCTCATCTTCATCGCCCTTTCAATTCACGACCTCTCGGGGAGGTCGACGAAGTTTGAGCAGTCTGAGATTGTACGCAAGGCAACTTTCAATTCACGACCTCTCGGGGAGGTCGACGCTTGACTGGTATATATCATAGTTTTTTACTGTCTTTCAATTCACGACCTCTCGGGGAGGTCGACCAAGAGCTCTGACCGGATATTCGCTGCAAATATCCTTTCAATTCACGACCTCTCGGGGAGGTCGACTCATAGCATCTGTTAGTGTTACCTTTGCTGTCTGTCTTTCAATTCACGACCTCTCGGGGAGGTCGACCATATATAGCGTTTTCCACGAGTATCGGCTTTCCTTTCAATTCACGACCTCTCGGGGAGGTCGACATCGTATCTATTCCCAAGTTTTTGAAGTATGTCTTTCAATTCACGACCTCTCGGGGAGGTCGACAAACAGCGAATGTATTACCGCACAGTTGACCTCAACCTTTCAATTCACGACCTCTCGGGGAGGTCGACGCACCTGCTGTACAGTGATCTCGGTGGCATCTCCAACTTTCAATTCACGACCTCTCGGGGAGGTCGACGTGGAATTTGCAAACCATAACGGGGACTGCATCGTCTTTCAATTCACGACCTCTCGGGGAGGTCGACGTTCCAAAGATGCACTTGGTGACGTGCCTACCACCTTTCAATTCACGACCTCTCGGGGAGGTCGACGCTGCCTGGCAAGCGTTTTTCCATTCTTTGACTTTCAATTCACGACCTCTCGGGGAGGTCGACTGAGACGGAAGGTCAAGAACGTCCTCTGTTTTTAACTTTCAATTCACGACCTCTCGGGGAGGTCGACGACACCTGGTTTGAGAATGTCAAAGACACGCTCTCCTTTCAATTCACGACCTCTCGGGGAGGTCGACAGTTTCATCTGCAGCGGAAACGGTTCCGGAAACTCCTTTCAATTCACGACCTCTCGGGGAGGTCGACGTATTTTCACCATTCGCAAGAGTCAGCTGTTTACTCTTTCAATTCACGACCTCTCGGGGAGGTCGACACAGCCTCCCAGGCTCCTTTCCAATCTCCTTGTCTTTCAATTCACGACCTCTCGGGGAGGTCGACTCGGCCTTTTCAAAACCTCTTCACAGTCCTTAATACTTTCAATTCACGACCTCTCGGGGAGGTCGACTGGAGAAGAAAAGGACAGTGATAAATACTACATCTTTCAATTCACGACCTCTCGGGGAGGTCGACCATTTCTTTCAATGCTTTCTCGGCTTCTTCTTTAGTCTTTCAATTCACGACCTCTCGGGGAGGTCGACCTCCATTTGAACACCAATACTCCGTTTGGCTTCACTTTCAATTCACGACCTCTCGGGGAGGTCGACATCAGCATCAATCAGTCTCATATTACACCTCCACTCTTTCAATTCACGACCTCTCGGGGAGGTCGACATCGTATCTATTCCCAAGTTTTTGAAGTATGTCTTTCAATTCACGACCTCTCGGGGAGGTCGACAAACAGCGAATGTATTACCGCACAGTTGACCTCAACCTTTCAATTCACGACCTCTCGGGGAGGTCGACGCACCTGCTGTACAGTGATCTCGGTGGCATCTCCAACTTTCAATTCACGACCTCTCGGGGAGGTCGACTACGCTCCAGCAAAGTACCTTTTGTGACCTCATCCCTTTCAATTCACGACCTCTCGGGGAGGTCGACATGAACTGTCAGAGGAAGAACAGCAGAACATTACCTTTCAATTCACGACCTCTCGGGGAGGTCGACAACACACAGCCAGACCCGTATGAGTATGCAAGACCTTTCAATTCACGACCTCTCGGGGAGGTCGACAAGATTGCATAACGCTTTTCATGTGCTAACTCTCTTTCAATTCACGACCTCTCGGGGAGGTCGACTACATTCATTATTAATTGTCGTGTTCCATCTGTTTCTTTCAATTCACGACCTCTCGGGGAGGTCGACCATAGATTGTACCATTGATTTATTTAGCTTTGCCTTTCAATTCACGACCTCTCGGGGAGGTCGACCCCATCTGCACCATCTTCCGGTATGTCTGCACTCGTCTTTCAATTCACGACCTCTCGGGGAGGTCGACAGACATAAGGTCTGATTCTTCCGGCGTTGTTCCTTTCAATTCACGACCTCTCGGGGAGGTCGACCTTATCCATCCCATTACCTCCTATTTGCTGGTCTTTCAATTCACGACCTCTCGGGGAGGTCGACGTGAAGTAACAGGAAGCTTTTTTATGCGTCAGAATCTTTCAATTCACGACCTCTCGGGGAGGTCGACTTAATTCCCTGCCCTTCTTTGTTCTCTGATGTTTCCTTTCAATTCACGACCTCTCGGGGAGGTCGACTTATCTTCGTCCAACTCATACCAATAACCATCTATGAACTTTCAATTCACGACCTCTCGGGGAGGTCGACAATAAAGATAGGTGCTTTTACCTGCTGTACAGGTCTTTCAATTCACGACCTCTCGGGGAGGTCGACTTTTCTTTCTGTCCTGTTCATCTACCCAGTCCATCTTTCAATTCACGACCTCTCGGGGAGGTCGACTCGTCCGGGTCTTCGTATTGGATAGAGTTTAGATCTTTCAATTCACGACCTCTCGGGGAGGTCGACTTTTGTTAGCTTTGTTGCTTCGTTCCATGTTCTCTCTTTCAATTCACGACCTCTCGGGGAGGTCGACCTCATGGGGGAAGACCAGAAGGACGGCGGATCTGTCTTTCAATTCACGACCTCTCGGGGAGGTCGACAGCAAATTCAAACAATATACTGCAAAAAATTCCTCGATATATTGTTCACTATTAACAAACTCTTATACTATTTTACCTTTTCAACCGCATCACCCTCTCCATTTTGCTATTTATCCTCTCCATTTCAGGTGCGAATCCCCCTGATATTTTCTGTGCACTCCACATCCGCACTAGAGGATTAGTGTTTCCGTCACATCAAAGCTTGGCTTTATTCCTATATGTTTCACTTTGCTTTTGTATTTATCGCCTAGATTATAAAAACGCAAACTGTCCGCCTCTTTGTCGATGATATCTTCTAAAATTGCCTTTACCTGCCGGT